>CATPCN010000060.1 GCA_955652855.1 uncultured Chthoniobacterales bacterium
CGCAACGGCCGTCTAAGCGGCAGGCGCACGGTATAATCAAACTACCAGACTAGTCGGGGCGTAGCGCAGCCTGGTAGCGCACCTGCCTTGGGCGCAGGGGGTCGGGCGTTCAAATCGCCCCGCCCCGACCAATGGAATCAAACGGATGCGACCTCCATTTGGAGGCCGCGAAATCGACTGTAGTCAAAATTGTAGCTGTAGATATCCTCAAGGTTCATCAACTCAGCCTGTAGTTTCACAATCCCCGCCGAGGCACTAATCACGACTCCCTTGTTAGCTCTCGCCGACCAGGGCCAAACCTCGGGAGGATTAGATGATTTCAGGTCAGTGCGTTTCGGGTCGCGTGCATTCTAGAAGGAACTCATTGGCGCGGTTACAACGTTCTCAGTTCCTTAAGCACCTTCTCAATGTTTAGGCGAGTAGCTCTAAAGGCTTCTGAATCGCTGCCGGCATGAGCGGCCTCAACTGCGGCCATCAACAAATACCAGACTACGCGTTCGTTTGGTGAGCCGTCGTGATTGAGGGTGTCGATCAAAGGTAAGACTTTCGCCGGGATTGACTGCAATCGCTCGATCGACCGTTCAGGTGGCTTTTCCTTGGATTCATTAGCGAGGAACTCATCGATTGAAGATCGCTCCCCATCGTGATTGACCATGGATGTTTGATTTAGTTTGGCTGATGTGCGCTCGACCAAGGCGCAAGATAATGGACAAGTTTGGACTGTCCTCTAAGGTGCATTCTATAGATCCGTCAGAATTCGTCAAGCCAGCCAGCTATAATAGGTGTGGATTGGATGGTTAAGTACGCGAATCGACAAGATATTGGCCGTAGAGGGCGGCTGGCTCGTTCCCCGGGTCTCACGGCCTTGTTGGTCCGCCTCCAAGAAGGCTACGAGGCAGTTTGATCGATGTTACATCCACGCCTCTTTTGAGACGCTAGAGATCTCGTTTTTATTCCATAAGAAATCTGAACATCGCTTCGTTGAATTCGTCAGCGTGTGAAAGATGGATGCTGTGACGGCCACCTTGGATCACGTGGAGATGCGACCCTGAAATCCCTTGGTGCATAACGCTGGCTTGGTGCTCTGAAACGAGGGGATCAAGATCTCCATGGAGCACGAGCGTTTTGCAACGGATTCGACTCAGATAGTCCCGACAAATGTCACCACCTGAAGCGTACTGATCGTTCATGCTGTCGCAATAGGATGTCCAGAGCGCTTCGAGTGAATCACCATAGACAGTCTCAAATGCCTGTCGGCGGCGTCTTGGCCAAGAGGACAATGAACGAGCTTGCGCTAACGCATTAATTTCATCGGATCCAAGGTAGGAGTTGCCCCCCCAAATGACAAGCCTACGAACGATATCGGGACGTGTTGCAGCAACAACCACGGCTGCATTGGCACCGTCACTCCACCCAGCCAGAAAGAAGGATTCATGCCCAAGCGCCTGGGTCAGTGCTATGATGTCCTCCGCATCGCGCTCCAGCATTGACGGTCCAAAGTCACGCATTGGAGGACGGGAGCGGCCATACCCACGGAGATCCGGTGAAATCACGTGAAACCGAGCCGACCACGTGTCCAGTTGTGGGCCGAAATCGGTTTCCCCGGTACCGAGACCGCCAGGTACGCAATAGAGCGGGATCCCGTTGCCGCGCTCCTCATAAAACAAACGCACTCCGCCTAAGGCTATCGTCGGCACGAGCAACCAGCCCAGTTTGATAAAGTCGCGTCCGTTCTCCCGCCGACTTTTTGTTCGATTCCCATTACTACACCTCCTTCTCAAACAAGGGAGGAGACGAAGGGGCATTAAGCAACACTACGCCGGTCTACCCATTTCAATCAGGTAATCCATTGCCTTTTCGTATTTCCCAAATGCGCTGTTCGGAACGACATTCACATCAGAGTCTTTGAACAGAACATTGATCTCGCCCGATGTCCACGGCTGTGCAATGCTTGACCGTAAAGCCACGAGCCATCTAATTGTCGGTTCATCTCGACGACTATCGCGCTCCCCGGCGACGCCTACTAGCGCGAACTCAGGCCCAATTTCCTCAAGCACCTTCCAAATCTCGCCTCCTTTCGTCGGGTCGTCGCTGGCCAATCTCTCCGTTGACACAAAGTGAGGACCTTGTGGACCGGACCTCGGAGAGTGAAATGCTTCGTCAAAGAATGTCTTAAAAGTGGGAAGCGAAGCGACGGTGCCGCTTGAGTACTTCCCATCCCAGTATTGCCACCACTTCGCCCGGAGCAGCACATCCTCAAATTTGGAAATCCCATCCACAACATCGTGTACAGCGGCCACAGCACTCAGTGCCTGGATGAACTCGATTATCTCGTACGCTGGCGGCAAGTTGCTGTAGTCACCACCGCGGATTGCAGACATATGGCGTACGAGACCTTCCCAGATCTTCACTGCTGGATCTCCCTTAAGAGCCTTCCGAGACTCGTCAGTCATCAGCTGTCGGTGAATTCTGCTGAAAAGCTGGTCAAGTTCCGTCTTCAGCGCGTCTCGCTCGGTAAACAACACGCTCTGAAGCTGTTCGTCAGTGGCATTGGCAAGAACGAGCGGAAAAGCACATAGCGGGTGATCAAACCGAAGCTCTACTTCAGAGGCTGCCTCGCGTAAAGCGTCGATAATTCCGCCCTGCTGGTTCTCACCTTCAATCGAGCCGCAGCACTTACCTTTGTTCATACAATTGAGGACCCTAACATTAAAAAGGTTCGCGTGGTCTGCGATCGTGCTGACACGTATCGGCACGCCTAATACCTTGTCTCCTTCCCGGCCTTCCATGGAATAGCCTTTGCCGAAGGGGTAGTGGTACCAGTCCCGGAAATTTCGCGGAAGTTTTTCAAGGTCTTTTTCCAAGCTATCTCGCCCCTTGATGGCCGCGGTCCAGATAAACCGTTTGTGAACGAGTCTGTCATGTGCTATAGCGTCGCGGATAAAACTCATATACTCGTCAATAAAGCGGAGCTGGCCGTGCACATTCAAGCCAGGCCGGACTTCCAGGGGCATATTCATCAAAAAGAGCGGTGCGACTGGAGTACTAGTATAAAAGTAAATCCTTGTGTGATCAGCCTGTTTATCCTTGAGTAGCCTTTGCACAACTGCAATTAGGAATGCTGCATAGTTGCGCGAGTTAGTGACGAGATGCCAGCGGCTGATATCGAATGCCTCCTCACACCAATAGCTCCGAGCGATAGCACAGGCAGCAGCGAGTCTCTCATCCTTCAGCGAACCGATTCTTCGAAACCACGAGGACAAATACCATGATTCTGGCGAAACCAGACCCTGCTTGATATCGGGACCGAGCTGCTCGATCTGCAAGTTGGTATGGAGAATGTTTACGAGGTCGCCTGTTCTTAGGGTTACTTCGTCTTCAAGTTGCTCGACGTTCCTAGAAATCCCATCAAGCCTTTGCAGAAGACTGTCCGCATTCTTGGTGAGACCGGAGAGCTTGCGCTCAAATATGAACACAAGACATCCCACAGCTACAAAAACTGCTATCAAGGTTCCCGATACCGTGCCCGTCGCGAAAGATTCCGTGATCTTTTGATATAAAGTCGGGTGCGGCGTCTCCAGGTAAAGACGACGCATTCCGTCGATCCCCACGAGACATCCTACTGTGAGGCCTGCTGCAACGCCTAGGAGTAGGACTGTGGAGTGCAGTCGCTCAAGCCCCGCTGGTGAATTGACGTGTGTGGATGACTCATGCGATAGGTCACGAGCCACGCGATCTGCGTCAAAGAGTGCGCCGAAGACGAGCAGCACAAGTCCTGCCAAAGCGCAAATGGCGCCGGTGATTGCTATAAAGAATGCGACTGGATACTCATCGGCGCCAACCTGAAGACGCCAGGACGATGCGCCCCAGAAGGCTACCAGAAGAACGCCAATGTGGCGGGAGTAAGACTCGATACGCTGATTGACGGAATCCTGTGTCTCCGTGTTGGTAAAACTGAATGCGAATAAAGCGGCGAATAGGAGCAGGCCCGAACATCCTGTCCAATAAAGCGCCGTAACAGCGTCCAAAGCGAAGAAAGTGTGGTATACGGTACCGAGCATGCCAGCAGCCAAAAGCTCGAGGACCAAACGGTGTGGTTTGAAACTCCACAGCAAGGCGGCCTTGAGCGCTCTAAGTGTTCTTTTCATTTGATAAGCTCGATTTCAAAGGTTGTGGCAAATGGGATCTGACTGCGAGCCGACGTCTCGGGCCTCGTTCAATCGTACCAGCCGTCCCTTCTCGACAATTCTTAAGCTGACATTCCGATTTACATCGCCTTTTTCATCAAAATGAATTAGCCCAGTAACGCCTTGGAAGTCAGCATCAGGAGACTCCCTGAGTGACCTGAGTTGCTCCGGAATTCTGCCTCGGTTCCCATTGGTCTTATCAACGGCCCTTACGAGAACAGTAAGCGCATCGTAGCCATTTGCGGCTAGCGATTCAGGCTCATGGTGAAACCTCCGCCGAAACCTCGCAGTAAACTCGCGAGATCGCTCCGTGGCGCATGGATCAAACCTTGCACTGGCTACCACGACACCTTCAGCGGCGTCAGCTGCGCTCTCCATCGCTTCACGCTCTTCAAAGCTACTTACACTAAAGAAGCGCCAAGTCCCTCCAGCGCCCTTCGCTTCCCTAATACAAAGCCCCAGCTCTTTAGGATCTCCGACTATATACACGGCCTGCGGCTTTGATCGAGCGATCGCCTTAAGTTGCCGTTGAAACGTGGTCGTGCCCGGCAGGAAGTTATCCTCGGCAACGATGGTGCCACCGAGGGCCTCAAATTCGCGACGGAACGGCTCGCGCAACCCCAGACCGTATTCGTTGTTGACATAAAGAATGGCAATTTGGCTAATGTCTTCTCCGAATGCAAAACGGGCAATCGCTCTTGCTTCTTCAAGATCCGAAGGACATGTACGAAAGAAGAACTTGCTAGAACCACTTAACTGAGGACTCGACGCGCCAGCGCTAATTAAGGTGAGCTTATGCTCGTCAATGACTGATCTGAGCGCAAGAGCAACAGAGCTATTCACAACCCCGATGAGCGCCGAGGCTCGCTCCTCAACAATGAGTTTGTTAGCTGCCGCGATTCCATCCGCTGGATTTCCTCGGTCGTCGGCTTCTCTAAGTACGATTCGGAGGCTCGACTTGGACCTTCCCGAATGGGGGCCAGCAATATCCTCGAACGCGAGATCAATTCCCTCCTTCATGGAACATCCGCCTTTTGCGGAATCCCCGGTTTTCGGTCTAACAACCCCGATAACGAATACGTCCGAGGGAACTGAAGGCCCGCGCCATTCAGTGATAAGAGCCCATATCACGACTGGCGCTACGGAGACTACGGAGATTAGACACGCTATCGTTTTCTTCATTGTCAGTCTCTAAAACCAAAGACTCGGCAAAACAGCGCCAAGATGAACTATTATCCATAAAGTCATGCTTCATGTCCAGGCTCACTCTTCAATGAGAAGATGCTGCTCAGTACCGACCGGCGTTGATTCGTCAACAGGCTTCTTGGGCGAGCGGGAGGCGACGACTGGGGCAAGCGTTGCGAGAAATACGCTTCCCAACGCTCCTATTTCACGACGGTCTTGGTCCTCAGGGCAACACGCTTGCGTCTTCCAAGAGCGAATCTCGGGAGATCAGTTTCACTTGATTCGCGGCGGGTGCCACAACCTCCATCTCCAGACGTTGATGAGGTCAACGAGGTAATACTGCGGTTCTTGGGAGGATGAACGGATAGAACTACCAACAAATTGTTCAATCGATGAGTTGACGGAGCTTTGAAGGAAGCTCTTTCAACCCACACACTTCGCAGATCTGTTGAACAGTCGCCCAATCCGGACCCGCGATTTCAGGGACAAGCCATCCGTTGTCCATAACCAGAATCTTGTCGATTGCGTACTTCACCATCCAGTCTTCGAGAAAGAGGCTGGCGGCCGCAACTACGCCAACGATACGCTTTCCCAAGCCTCTGGCCAGCCCTATCTCCCACGCCGAATCTTTCCCGTAGCTGTCTAGGAAGACAAACAAGACATCGCAGCTTTCGATGGCATGCCTGCATTGGGCGTACACGCCCTGCGAAAAGTGAGCCTTCGATATATCGTGGGGTGTAATCTTGCAGGGGTCGAACACCTCGTACCCACCATCGGTGAGCAAGCGTGAAACCATCAAATTGATTTGAGCATTGGCTATGCTGCCACAGAGATAGACCTTGAGCATCTTAAATGTGGACGGTGTCAAGTTGACGGGCAACAACGGTCGTCTTGCGGCGGAAGTCATCGAAATATAGAGCCAGTGTTGAGTCGGAACCCGCGAAGGCGGCAGAAAGAAGATCATGGGCCACGTTGAGACGTCGCAAGGTACGGTTTGCCAGCTCGCTGAAGATACCTTCGCGAGCCAGGAGGTCTCGCACCTGAAACATCGTGGCTTGATTGGCAGGACGATGGCGGATCTCGTCGATCAATTCATTCGCCTCTGGGATCGAACCGGAACGCTCGATGAGCCTGATAACGGGAAATGTTTTCTTGAGGAGCAATAAGTCTTTGCCGCAACTGCCAGGAAAATCGTCCATCGGCACGAAGTCCTGAAGGTCGTTCAGGTCTTGAACGCAGATGCCGACTAGGCGCATCGCTGCCCGGAGTCGGCGCAGTTCATCTGAATCTGGAGGGACGCCTCCGAATACGCAGCCGAATTCGGCCGATCGTCGTACAAACTGCCCAGTTCTAAGATCGTTAATGTGGTCGCTCAACGTTTCCTCACATGGGTCTTCCGCGCTGCGAAAACTTCCGTCTACGAACGTGGGGAACAAGTGGCCACCGTAAATGACGTCGAGAAACTGGCCGTAATTTGCGTCTCGGAATATGCTCTCGAATTCCTCTAGCACCCAATATTCGGTCTCACGGTCCTGCGTGGCGCAGCTCCAGTTCAGCAGGGCGTTGTGAAGGGTTTTGCGGCTCAAGAAGTGGACGAACGAGTTGACCACAGTTGCGAGTTCAGGTCCGTGGCAGGCGTGGGTCCATTTCTTCCCTTGTTGATTCTCGAGGTCCTTGTCAATTAATTTGTCCTCGATGTACGTTATCGAGGTGTTCGCAATTTCGAGAGCAGAAGCTATCTCAATCAGCGCCGGTGTCACGTCAGCTGCAGGGCTAGCAAGTCGATAGCCGAGGTAGGTCGCCGCCACTCGAGCCGCGTTTTGGCCGTGGCGCAAGTCGAAGATGTAGCGTACCACCTCGACAAAGTGATCGGATTCCGTCTCGCTGAACAGCCCGGGTGACGTGGGGGCGGTCGCGACGGCACGGATCCTGGACCAAACACGTCCATGAAAATCGTGAATCGGATTCATGTGGGATCACTCGTGGTAGATGGCAAATGCGCCCTTTTGGACGGACTTAAGATCGTAGGGGGCATGGATGTCGCCATTGGCATCAAACTTGATCGCCCCAGAAGCGCCATCATACACCGCCATGCCTTGGAGCCAGTGCTGCACCCCCTCTGGTTTCGTAGCCCCCGAATTGAATGCCATACCGTAAAGCAAGACCGCATCGTAAGCGTGATCGGCCAGAATGCCAGGCTGACCGCCGAACGTCTGGGCAAACAGATTTCGGAACGTGTCCGCCTCACCTCCCGAGGGGCTCTTCGGATAGACGTATGTGACACCCTCAGCGGCGGGGCCTGCACGCTCGAGGAACTTCGGATCTTCCGTCGTAACCGTCGACACGATAGCCGCCGCTACCCTGTAGGCTCGCAACTCCTTAACGACGAGCCCCGTCTCGGGGCCGTAACCGACGAGGTAAATCAGGTCAGGCTTGAATTCCCGAACCACGGCAGCGAGATCGCGTAGATTTCTCTGTGCGCTTTCGTAGGAGAAATCGCGGGCCACTATTCCGGGAATGGCCTTTACAACTTCTCGAAGGTAGACGTCCTTGAGCCCAACTCCGTAATCATTGTTGACGTACAGAACCGCGACCTTCTTTGCTCCGGAACGGAGTTTCCGCGACAATTGCGCTGCTTGCCCGCCTTCCTCTGCATCTGAGTTCCAGATTCGGAAGAAGAAGGGCGAAGCTCCCGAGAGCTTCGGGTTCGTCGCACCAGTCGAAATCATCAGAGCATCTGAACCGAGTGCGGGCACCATCGCGAACGTAACACTGCTCATCGCGTCGTCTATGAAGAAATTGACTCCCTGCGCTTTCAGCTTTTGTATCGCCAACGCTCCGGTCTTTGCCTCGCCTTTGGTGTCCTCGTAAACCACATCGACCTTCAAAGTCGGCCATCGCTTCTTGACTTCCTGTAAAGCCAACGTAATTCCCTTTTTCTCGTTGTCTCCATAGAGCGAGTTGTCGCCAGTGAACGGAAGAACCGCACCAATGACGATCTTGCCGCTCTTGACGGATGTTCCCGAGCAACCTGTTGCCAATAGAAGCGTGAAGGTTAAGACCGCTAGTGCCGCCCGCGACTTCCCGACACAGGCCAGCAGTGCTAGTTGGAGATCATCCTGAAGATGGCGGGCTAAAGATGTGTTCCTCAAGCCGCTCCACATCGAGCCACTCCGAAGGACTGTCAGTTTCAGCATAAACTCTCCCATTATTCAAGATTATCGCTCTTGACGCAACTGGTAACACAGCAGCGGTCCTGTGCTCGACCACCACGGTCGTAACGCCCTCTGCACGATTGAACTTGACCACCCGTTGAAGCACGTCAGTCGCGGCGCGCGGCGCCAAGCCGGCGGAGGGTTCGTCCAGCAAGAGAATCCGTGGTCTCCGAACCAATGTCATCGCAACGGCAAGCGCCTGTTTCTGGCCGCCTGACAATAACCCGGCCCTAGTCTCCAATCGGCGGTTGATCTCAGGCCAATCGAAGAGAACGCGGTCAATCGCGTCATTTCTGAGCGGTGCTGGTAACGCGGCGCCTGCAACATCAAGGTTCTCGCGCACGCTCAGCGTTGGGAACACCGCGCCCCCTTGTATCAAGTAGGAAAGCCCCAGCTCCACTATCCTGTGGGTTGACGCGTGCGTTATGTCATCGCCCGAAAATCTAATGGTGCCCGCTGAAATGGTCGCGAACCCCATGATTGCCTTTAGCAAAGTGCTTTTCCCCGAACCGTTGGCCCCGATTATTGCGATCAGTTCACCCTGCCAGACGGTCAGCTCTAGGTCGCGCAGAACCCCCTTCCGCCCGTAACCTGCTGACAATCCTTGAATCGTGAGTTCCGGTTCGCGATCCGTCATAATCCTAAGTACATAGCCCGTATTGTGCGGCTTCCGAGAACCTCGCGAGGAGCTCCGGACGCGGCCACTTTGCCAGCATCCATGAAGTACACCTTGTCCGAACACTCTGCCACGACGCTCATGTTATGCTCGATAACCGCCACGGTCCTTCCTTCGCTCGCGAGGTTCTTCACCAGTTGAACAAGCGAACCGATCATTCCCGGGCTTATACCCGACGTTGGCTCGTCTAGAAGAAGGACATCGGCCCCTAACGCGAGCAGCCGAGCTATCGCGAGCAGTTTGCGCTGTCCATAGGATAGCTCTTCGGCTGGCTGGCTGCAGCGATCCCCGAGCCCGACCAACGCCAGCCAACGTTCTGCGGCGGCAACGTGGGCTAACTCTTGTCGCCGCACAGCCTTATGCCGCAAGAAAGGCCATGCGGGATTCTCTCCGATCTGATTTGGGAAGCCTACGAGTACATTCTCAAGCAAGGTGAGTCTTTCGAAAACTCTCACATCCTGGAATAGTCTGCCAACTCCCAGCCGAGCGATTTTAAACGGCCGCAACCCGTCGATTCGTTGGTGCCCATGCCAGATCTCGCCTTTGTCCGGTGTCAAGAACCCAGTCATCAGATGAAACAGTGTACTCTTGCCTGCGCCGTTCGGGCCGACGAGCGCTGTCACTTTGCCCGCCTCCAAGTTGACTGTTACATCATCGATCACGCGGTGCCCGCCGAACGACTTCATCAAGCCTGAACACCGCAATGTGCCGTTCTCCAAGCGCCGCTTCTCCTTTCCTAGTCAAACCCGTATTTTCCGGCCATACCTCTCGGGCGAAAACGCATGACTAGCACGAGCGTCATTCCATAGATCACCTGGCGCAAATTGGCCGCGATAGCGTCTGGGATTTGCAGGAACCGCAATCCTTCCGGGAGCAACACAAGAACAACGGCGCCTCCAACTGGTCCCCAAAAGCTGCCTGCTCCACCGATGACCACGATCGAAACCATGAAAATTGCCTCCATAACGGTGAAGCTAGTCGGATCGATATAGCGGGCGTACCCCGCGTAGAAAGCGCCCGCCACCGCAGTAAGACCGGCCCCTACCGCAAATGCAGTCAACCGGACAGCGAGCGAATTCTTGCCTAATGAGGCGGCGGCCGCCTCATCGTCACGCACTGCTTTCATCAGCCGTCCAAAGGGGGATTTCACGAGGCGGAGAGTCAGCCCTCCCACAATACAAGTCATCGCAAGAGAGGCTACAAAGTACCGAGCGGGATTCGCCAACTCGATGCCGAAAATCTGCGGTGGTGGTATTCCTGGAATTCCGTTAGGGCCATTCGTCAGATCGGCCCAGTTATACAAAATGCTAAACAGGATGATCTGGAAGCCCAAGGTTGCAAGGACGAAATAATCTCCTCGAAGACGCAAAGAAGGCAGCCCAATGCAAATGGCGGCGAGAGCTGCGAAGACTAGTGCCCCGCCGATCGACAGCAAAAAAGAAGAATGGGCTTTCATCGCCAGCAATGTACCCGTATATGCGCCGATTCCATAAAAGGCCGCCTGACATACCGACAAAAGTCCACTCTCACCAATCACGAGGTTCAGCGAGATCGCCACCGCGACGTAAAGGCTCACCATCACGCCCAAATGCCAGACGTACGTCAAGCCACCGCCTCTTCGAGCCTTCCACGGAAGCCCAAAAGTCCAGCCGGACGGAAGATCATGAAAAGAATTAAGATCCCGAAGGTAATGGCCTGCGACCATTTGGGTGAAATTCGCCAAATCGCCAGGCTCTGGAGAACGCCAACCAGGATGCTGCCAAGAATCGAGCCGCCGAAGGTTCCGATGCCGCCAACGATCACCGCGACCGTGGCAATCAGAAGGACCGGCAAGCCCACCTGCGGATCCGTGCCCGTATCGAGAACAGAAAGGACGGCCGCAATCCCGGCCAAGGCCGATCCGACTGCAAATACCAGCAGTCTGACCGAGATTAGATTTACGCCTGTTGTTTCGGCAAGGGTCGGATTGTCCCGCACCGCTCGGATTATTCGCCCCCATTGCGACTTCCGCAACATTATCATGACTGGCGTGATCACGACGAACGATGTCACAACTTCGAGCAACTGTACGCCGGTTAGGAGAACTGGACCGAACGAAATCGACGCTTGTTGAGTTGCCGGAAATACTCGCACCTCGTTGCCGAATAGCAGTGCAACGGTATTGATAAGCGCAACATACAAGCCGAAAGAGGTAAGCAGGTAAATGGCGGTCGACGCTCGCTTGCGGTATAAGGGAGCGTACGCCAAAAATTCGATCGCGCACCCGAGCAGCGCTGCGACAAAAAGGGCCAGTATTGCTGCAAACAATTGCGGCCAGAGCAGTCGCTCAGTTGCCATATAGAATGTATAGGCGGCAACAACGTAGACGGCACCATGCGCCAAGTGGAAGATGCGGGTCGTGTTGTAGATTAACGCAAACCCGGTAGCCATCAACGCCATCATGCAAGCGTTCGCAAGCCCGTTGGCGAGTAACTGAATCAGCACCTCAGCCGACTGTACCATACCCTTGGATCTGAGCTTGTTTTGACTCGCACGGTGACTCCGCGTGAGTTCGAGGCCGACGGGGGTCTCCCAAAACGTTACAACCTCGAAGCACTTCAGGACAACCTTAAACCCGGTGGCCTTTTTGTTTTTCAGGTTCTTCACAAGACTGGGTCCACTGTTGTGGCAGGTTGTCCGACGACGGCTAGTCGATGGATCACTTCGATTCCTCGACACCTTAGTGTGACGCGAATCACGGCCAATCTTCGCTTCAATGGGGCCGCGATCAGCTGATCGCGGAAATAGCGCACTTATGCCTCCAAAAGCGCTGACCGATCACGTTGGCAGCGTGGTACGGCAAACCAAGGCTCGCATTTTCGGAGGACTTACCAAGTTGCCGGACAAGATCGTCAGTCTGTTCGAACCTCACACGGAGATCATCCGCAAGGGGAAGGCTGGCAAACCAAACGAGTTTGGGAAGCTGTGCAGTTACAGGAAGCGAAGAACCAGATTATCACGCATTAGGAGGTGTACGACCATCGGGCCGGCGGACCAACGTCTGCTGATCTTGGCCGTGCAGGCGCATC
>CATPCN010000061.1 GCA_955652855.1 uncultured Chthoniobacterales bacterium
CACGTAGCCTTGTCATTACAGGTTATGTAGATTATTTCCGGAGCCCGCTGAGGAGCGACTTCTTCTATTCGGCCTTGCGGGCTTATAGGGGCTCCGTTCCAGCGATCAGTATCGATCCCCGGCGACCCGCCGATCCCCCCAATCAAGCGCCGGTTCGTTACGAAGGCCGTATCGATTCCACCCTGCTGGGCGGTGTTCTGTTTGAAGCCGACCGGGTAATGAAGACCCTCGGCCTGGGCAAAGACAACATTTCGTCAGCCCCCGTAGCGTCTGCCGTGGCGGGGCATCGCTCGTTCGGCGACGCATTAGGTACCGGAACTACCGTCCAGACCGTATGGCGGTTCTGGTTCGAGCCTGAGCGTTGGCACGCCCGCCAGTCCAGCCCGTTGGCTGCGATCCTTGAATCCCGCCTGCGGGTCGACTGGCAGCGGATGACCGGATTCGCTCCCAGCGACACCGCCTCCGCTTTTGCGCAAAATCTCAGCCAGAGTTTCTGGCAATACGCCCAGGAACAACCGGCCTTCGACCAGGCCGACCAGGCCGCGACCCTCGCCGCCATGGCGCGGTGGACTTACGAATCCAACCTGGACAGTCCGCACACGTGGCCGAGCACCATCCGGACACCGCAATTCACGCCCACCGTTCAGGTCACGACCGAGCGCGACATCGGATTGTACAGGGTCACCCACATCATGGAGGGTGGCGTCGTTCTGGGGCAGCAGCTCCACGACGTCCGCGATGACAACGGCAAAGCCGGCGCGCTGCTTGCATACGCGCTCCAGGCGAGACCTCCCAATGCCGTATCCCTGGCAGCTTTTAACGACGGTCAAGATAATTGGAGATCAGTTTTCCTACCAGCAGTTCCGGCCGATACGAGGCTAGCAGTCGGTCATTCTTCCCCGCGAGACAATCTATCCGATCCGGCAGTTTCCTCTCTGGAGTTTATCGAGCTTCATTTTCCATACTCTCTGCCATCCATAATGAGTGCTAATATTGATGACATCGCCAGCCCACCGACGTTGGCCCTTGGCGGCTTTGCTTTCGGCAAGCAACAGGGCCGGGCCGTGTTCAACAACGCGGACTTGAGAGTGCTGAACTGGAGCGATGACAAGGTGACCGTCGCACTGCCGGAGATCCCCCAGTCCGGCAGGTTGACTCTCCGTCAGGGTCAATTGGAGAGTAATGGCGTGGATCTTACTGTCGCCCAAGGCTACAGGGAGCCGCCGCGAATTACCATCACCAACAATACGCCGTTCCCGATTTCAATCACGACCGTTCCGACTGGTTTCGGCACCCAACTTCAGGTCGACTTGCAACCAGGCGAGAGCCGCAGCGTACGCGTACTACCAGGATCGTATAGAATTCGGGCTTCTTCGCGCGGAGCGCTTACCGTCGCGGACGATATTTCTGAGACGAGGGTGTTTGAACGCGGCGATCAGTATTCACTAACCTACTCTTCGACTTCGTTCGCCGTGCGCACATTAACGGTCAACAATCAGACCGGGTCCACGATCAACATGTCCTTCAGCGGGGGCCGCACCATGACCGTCCCGGCCGGAAGTATCAGTGTACAGGTGCCGCCCGGCAGCTACAGCATCAGTGTGAGCACGCGATGTGGGTCCAGAACAGATTCGTTGACCGACCGAACGGGATCGGTCAGTTATATGTGTGTTCGGCAGTGAGGATCGCCTGCGGCGGAATCCCTTTCAGAACCCTTTCAGCCTCGATCCTCAACCTCGTCGCTCCTTCTTGCCCGCCGAGCTGCGCACAGAAGACACTAATGTTGCGCCGAGCCTTCTCGACGCCTTCTCGGTCACCGTGCTTCAAGGCCGTCGCGAGGGAAAGCTTGAAATAGCCTAGCGCCTCGGCGGACTTTCCCTGCGCCGCCAGTACAGCCCCGATACCGGCCTGAGTGCGTCCGTCACTTACCTTGTCGCTGGTCCTGCCAAAGATCGCTATGGCCTTGCCGTATTGGGCGCGGGCAGCATCCAGATCGTTGGCGTAGAAATAGACATCTCCAAGGGCTGCCGTGATTCTGCCCTCCAAGTGGGGGTTGGGATGACTCTTAATCGTCTCAAGAATGCGCTCATAGAAGGCAATGGCGAGCCGATAGTTGCCGGCGTCCTTGCAGATGCTGGCGATCTCGCTCACGACCATCGGTGCGAAATCCTCCAGACCTGATCTCGCGGCAATATTCCAGGCTATCCGCAGAAAGTCGAGGGCGATCTCCGGCTGTGCCATCGAACGGTGCAGCCGGCCTAGCCGCAACTGAGCGACCGCCTGCTGGCGCGGGCTCCCGCCGGCAGCAATGTCGCGGCTCTGTTCGAGGAAGCGGCTCGATAGTGGGTAGTCTTTCAGCTCGCATAGAACCTCCCCCACGTGTCCCGCCAATTCTCCGACCCGCAGAGGCCGATTGAGGCCGTGAGCAAGGCGATACGCGCCACCGTAATTATCGCGCGAGCGGGGCAAATCTCCGGCCAGAGAAAAGAGATACCCGAGATTGGCAAATAACTGGAGCTCTACTTTCATCCTGGGCTCCCCCGGTGCGCTGAGCTGCGCGATCCCAAGACCCTTCTCATTCCACTGAATCGTCCGATCGAGGCCGATCAGAGAAGCGCCGCCCACGCCTAGAGCGAACGGGAATTGCCAGCACATGGCGTTTGCCTCCGGCATCAGTTCTGCAAGCTCGGTTGCGGCATTTTGGGCTTCTAGGACATTGGGGACATCCTTGATGATTTCGCTAAGGTCGCCGCCGCTGCTGAGCAGACGTAACGCTTCGTCGCAGACTTCCAGATAGTGCCGTGCATGGCGCAATCGAATCTCGTTGCGTCCGGGCCTAGTCATCGAGAAGGGACTTCGCGTGCAATACCAGCAGCGCGTGCATCTGGTACCGGCCTGATCCGGCGGGCTCCAGCAGCCCATGATCGATCAATTGCCTGGCAATCCCAGACGGATCATCAACCTCCCAAACATCCTTCATCGCTTTGATGGTGAAGGTTGCTGGCTTAGGCGCAAACCATCCCAGGGATGCGAACCGGTAGCGGAGATCGTCGTCGAGTACATCAGTGCTCTTCTTAAAGAGCGCCGAAACAGTCGGAGAAGGCGATCCATCGGGCATGGCCGGGCTCTTTTCGCGAAGCACACGAGCCGAGCGAAGGTCTACGAGGAGCTGTTCAACGCTGAAGCCCCGAAACCATTCAGACTGGATCAAGCGCCCCGCGACGTGCAGCGCGAGAGGAAGACCTTCGAGTTCCTGTACTAGTAGCCGGCACTGATCGAAAAACTTGGCGACAACCTCCGGCGCCAGTTTCTTCAGCAAATCCAGAGATTGTTCTTCGTTGAGGACGTCCAGACAATAGACCTGCTCCGGCGTCAGCCCGATCTCTTCTGCGACTTTCGTGAGCCTCGTCGTGATGATGGTTGAACAATGAACGCCGCCGACCATGAACGGACGGGCTGCGTGATCGGTCCAGACGTCGTCGATGATCAGCAGCATGCGCTTCTCGCGCAGCATCAAAGCCACTTCGCTGGAGGCAGCACTCAGCCTCTGGCGCTCAAGAAGCGTGCCGCCGAGTTCCCGCGCCCAAATGTCGAGCTGCCCGATGAGATCAGGCTTTTGTCCGATTGAAGCCCACAGGAGGCCATCGGGAAAGGCGCCGGCCAGGACCTGATCGTGAGCCAGCGCCCCCGCGACCGTCGTCTTGCCCACGCCTGGCCATCCCCGGACGGCGGTCACCATTTGAACGTTGCCCCTGTTCATGGAGGGCAACAAGCGCTGGCGTAGCTCAGCCACGACCTCGTCGCGTCCAACGAAAAGTCCGGGAGGCGGCGGGGCGCTCCCGGTGGGCCGCGACGCGGCCCTCGCCGCGCGCATCTCCGAAAGCCACGCGTGAATCTCCTTAAGAAGTTCCTCTTGCTGCTTGAGAAGCTGTTCCTGCCGGCGTGCGCTCAACAGCAACTCCTGGAGAGCCTCGGCC
>CATPCN010000062.1 GCA_955652855.1 uncultured Chthoniobacterales bacterium
AATCAACCTCGTGAAAGGAAAACGCATTCAGCTCACGATGTTCTTGAAGTCGTCGTAATTTGCAGTTTGAACGCGCTCTGATAGTCGTTGCGGAAGGATGATCACGTTTCTCAACGGCAAGCTCGTCACGGCATTGCCGACGCAAGCGATTGTGGATGTTAATGGCGTGGGCTACGAAGTTTCCATTCCACTTTCGAGCTATGACAAACTCCCCGCTCCTGGACAACCGGTGCAAATTCTTACGCACCTGCACGTGCGTGAAGATGCGCAATTACTCTACGGGTTTATGACCGCGGCGGAACGCGATCTGTTTCGATTGCTCGTGAATCACGTGAGCGGGATCGGTCCGAAGCTCGCTCTCGCTGTCTTGAGCGGAATGAGCGTGAATAATTTCAAAACCGCTGTTGTTAACTCCGACGTGGTGTCATTGGCGAAAATCAGCGGACTCGGAAAAAAAACGGCCGAGCGAATCGTTCTTGAGCTAAAAGACAAAGTCGGGATCGCGGCGACCTGGGAAGCAGCCAGCGCGACGCACGCACCAACCCCGGAGCAAGCGCAAGCGAACGAAGCGGTGTTGGCGTTGATCGCGCTCGGCTACAAGCAAGTCGAAGCGCACAAAGCCGTGCGAGAACTCCAGGAAAAAGGCGAAGGCAAATCCGCGGAAGATTTAGTGAAGCTGGTGTTGAAGCGCATGGCCGCAGGCCGATGATTGCTAACATCGACAACGACAAGCGGGCCGCAATTCGCGACGCGTTTCCGAAAGAAGGTCTTTTCGCCGAGAAAGATTGGCTACTTTCGCCCGACCCATTTCCGATCGAGAAAAGTTTCGAACGCGAACTGGAACAAATCGGTCATCGCCTCTTCGTTTTTCAACGCGCTTGCAATCAGCTTTATCAGCTGAGCGTTAAAGGCAAACAACCGGCGTGGATCGCGCATTATCTCGATGCCGGAAAACCAGCGGAGCTGATTGAGTTTTCGCGGCGAAAAGAATTCCGAGAAAATCTGCCGTCGGTTATTCGACCGGACCTTGTTTTGACGGACGACGGCTACGTCATCGCCGAAATCGATTCCGTACCGGGCGGGATCGGACTGACGGCGTGGTTGAACCAAACGTACGCAACGCTCGGCGCTGACGTCATTGGCGGCACGGACGGAATGATTGAAGGATTTCACAGCGTGCTCCCGGCAGGCGGCGACATCGTCATTTCAAAAGAGGCGGCGACTTATCGATCCGAAATGGAATGGATCGCCGCGCGATTACAAGATCGACATAAAAATTTCGAATGGCGGGTGCGCAACGCGGAAAATTATCAGCCGGTTGCGGATCGAAATGTTTACCGGTTCTTCGAGCTATTTGATCTGCCGAACATTCCGAAGATCGAGGATACGTTGCGCGCAGAAGCCGCGGGCGAAATAAAAATCACGCCACCCATCAAACCTTATCTCGAGGAGAAAATGTGGTTCGCGCTTTTCCGGATGCAACCGCTGCGTGAATTTTGGCGACGCGAGCTTGGCGAGAAATATTTTCTGAAACTCCAGCAAGTCATCCCCTACTCCTGGCTGCTCGACCCCACACCGCTTCCGCAACACGCGGTCATCCCGCGTCTCGAGATCCACGATTGGCGCGAAGCGGCAAGGTTCAGTCAGAAGGATCGAGATCTCCTTTTGAAAGTCAGCGGATTTTCGCCACTCGGCTGGGGCAGTCGCGGTATCGCGCTGGGCTCCGATCTTCCGCACGCAGAGTGGCAGCAACGCATCGAACACGCGCTCGAAACATTCGATCAATCGCCCACCATCCTGCAGCGATTCCACAAGGGCCGGCTCGTCGAGCATCGCTACTGGGGCAACGACACCGACGAAATGAAAACGATGCGCGGCCGCGTGCGACTTTGTCCCTATTACTTTGTCGAAAAAGAAAAGGTGACGTTGCGCGGCGCGCTCGCGACGATTGTTCCGGCAGACAAGAAACTTCTGCACGGGATGAGCGACGCGATCATGGTGCCGTCGCAATTTTCCGAAACTGCGTAAGCGCAAGATCGACAATCGCGTTATTTATCGGACATCCCGTGGGCGCGGCGCTCATGATTCTGGGCGCGCTGGTCGAAGCGTGGATCGACGTGCCGGCTGAACGCAAATCGCTCGAACACATCGCGGCGCCGTTGTCGAGTCGGCTGTAGCGGCGCTCTGCGAGCGCCGAAACCATTTAATTTCGGCGGTCATAGACCGCCGCTACAGGGAATCGTTAGCTCGACGCGATGAACCGAGCCTTCCGGTTTCAATTCGCTCGAATAAAGCGCGAACGATTCCACGCGAAACATTCCCACATCAAGATCAACATTGTCTTTCAAGAAAGGCGAGACCGATTCGCGTGAAATTTTTTCTCGGCAACGCGCGAGCGTGATGTGCGGATGCCACGAACGAAGTTCTGGCTCAAGCCCAGCGGCGAGCGCCGCTTCCTGCACACGTTTGTGAATTTGAAACAGATGCGGATGACCCGCGCCAACGCCGATCCAGATAATCTTTGGCGGACCTTTCGGCGGAAATGTTCCGATGCCGGCGAGCGGCAGAAAGAATGCACCGAAGCGAATCGCGCTGAGTTTTTCGCGCAGCGCAAGATCGACACCTGGCGGG
>CATPCN010000063.1 GCA_955652855.1 uncultured Chthoniobacterales bacterium
ACTTGGTATGTGCCATGGACAAACGCGCGCCACAGATCCTCAAATGAGGACCGTTCGTATTACGTCTTTCCTGATTTCTTCGTTTATCGTCGCGGCGAACAGGCTCCCAATGACGTCAGAATAACTTGGAGGTATTTCACAGCCGGCGCGGAAACGTCTCATACGTTTCGGAAAACCGCGAGACAATGGGGCACCTACGCACGGCGGCCTGAACGAGAGCTCGCATACTCGCCAATATCTCGAATGATCCCAGCACACGAGATGAATTCCGTCAGGTATGCTTTCCAGGAACCGGGTGCCGGGGTGACGACCGACTCGTTCAACCAACAATACCGAGAGTATTTTGCCTACATCATGGGCGTCGACTATCAGGACGTCGATGTTCAGCGAACAGATCGCTTGAGCTTCGCGAATTGCAGAGCGGCGGTTCCATACTCCGGCTTCAACATGGGCGGCGGGGAAAACTGCGTCGTGCAAATTCTTCGCCTTCTGATGAACCTTCCCTCTTGCGGCCTCATTGTCATTGAAGAAATCGAATCGTGTCTCCACCCGGAAGCGCAAGTTCGCCTTGCGGAAGTTCTAGTGAAGATTTGTCGCGAGAAAAAGGTGCAGATCATATGCTCCACTCATTCGGAAACTTTTCTGGATGCCCTGCCTAGACAGGCGCGGTTACTGCTCACGCGCCATGGTGGCAATAGCGCCGTGGTCGAAAGTCCGAGCACTAGATTCGCGATATACGAAATGAAGGGTGAGGTACAGCCGGAACTGACGATCTATTGTGAGGATAGATCGGCTGCCGTTCTAATCGAAGAAGCGGTGACGTATGCTGATCGACGAAGATTGCGAATCATCGATATCGGCAGTAACGCAGCCGTCATTCGGCAGGCTGTTTGCCACCATCGCGGAGGCTTCGCCGGGCAATGTTTGTGTGTCCTCGATGGAGACTGCACGCCCAACCAAGTTGAGACTTGGATACGGTCGGAACGTGGTGCGGACGTTAACATCGCTCCACTTTTTGAGATACTTCCAGGTAATAACCTCCCTCCAGAGAGATGGGTGATCGAGCAACTCGCCCACGAAGACTACCGTAATCAATTCGCTGAGCAGCTTGGCTGCGCACGGGACCAAGCGACGGCACACGTCAACGCCATGAGAGTGGATCTGGACCATCACAACATCTCATTCACATTGAGCAGGCGGGTCGGATTCGATGAAAATGAGTGCATGAGACGAGTCATGAGATCGGTGGCGACAAACCATCCCGGCCTGACGGAAGTGAGGAATAGGGTTGGAGCCCTGCTTGCTTAACACCCGTCAACACCATTGCGCCAATGGACATCGTGGATAAGAAGAAGCGAAGCGAGATCATGAGTCGAGTAAAGAGCTCGCACACGATGCCCGAGATTCGCGTCCGCAAGATTCTTCACAGCTTGGGATATCGATTTCGGTTACACAGAAAGGACTTGCCTGGCACGCCCGACATTGTGCTGCCCACATACGACAGCGTGATTTTCGTCAATGGTTGCTTTTGGCATCGCCATCCCGATTGCCGTGACGCCAGCACGCCGAGGACAAGAACGCACTTCTGGAAGAAGAAATTTGCAGAGAATGTGACTAGGGATCGCGAGAAAACGGCGACCCTAAGAAGCTTGGGCTGGAAGGTCCTTATCGTTTGGGAGTGCGAGCTCCGGAACGAGAAAACGCTACTGAAGACATTGAGGCGTTTCCTCAGATAGGCAAGGTGTGCTCTATTTGTGCTCCGTTTGCGAGCTGAGCAGAGCACAGAATGAAAACCGGCGTATTCTCTATCGCCAGAACGAGGTGCAGGAAACGCTATTGTCTTTGTTTCCAATTTACCGTCGTCTTCCCAAGCTGGACGTCGCGGGTTCGACCCCCGTCTCCCGCTCCATAAATTCAGCAACTTGGAAATTTCCACTCACGAACTGTCACTCCAGTCACTCCATTAAGCAGCCAGCACTTCAGCTTCAAGCTTTCCGACTGCCGCTGAAAGCTGCTGCAAATCTGACTTCGTATACACATCCAGACTGACCCCAAGGCCGTGGCCCAGCTGATCGGCCACCACCTTTGGATCGATGCCCGCCCTTCTTGAAAGACTCGCATGGGTCCGGCGCATCACCTGAAAAGTTGCCCACTCAAGGCCCACCGCTTTCAACTTCGGCTCCATGTGTCGTCGCCAGCAGTTGTCCTTTGCAAGCGGCGAAATAAGCCGCTCCGAGGGAAACACCCAGGCGTCGGGTTCGACGCTGGGCGAAATGGACCTGTACTCTTCGAACTCCGAGAGAATCTTCGGCGTGAACGCCGCGGTTCGAACCGACCGATGGCTTTTCGGTGTTCCGACTCGCCCCCGGTAGATCCGCTGCTCAATTACCGCGCACTGCTCTGCGATGTGACGCCACTTAACCCAAGTTCGTCACGACATCGGTAGTTCCAAGCTTTTTGATCCTATCGGTGGCACCAAGTCCTTACGTCTCAATCGGCGTTTTCGAAGATGCCGATGTAGTGTAGACCTACCCTCTTGAAGACTTGGGGTAATCATGACAC
>CATPCN010000064.1 GCA_955652855.1 uncultured Chthoniobacterales bacterium
GTTACAAGATTCTTCATCGCAACTTTCGCGGAAACAGCGGCGGCGAGATCGATCTCGTCTGTCGCGATGGCGACACGCTTGTTTTTGTCGAAGTAAAAACGCGGACGCGCGAAGATTTCGGCCGGCCGTTCGACGCGGTGGATCGAGATAAACAAAAACGAATCTCACGCGGCGGACTCGCCTGGCTGCGTTTGCTCGATAATCCGGAGATTCTTTTTCGCTTCGACGTCGTGGAAGTGATCATCGACAACACAGCAAAGCCGCGACTCGAGTTGATCAAGAACGCGTTCGAGCTTTCCAAGCCGTACATTTATTGACGTCAACGCAAACAAAAACCGCACAGTTTGCCCGTGAGGACACGCACCTTTTACAGCAACTCATAGGAGAGAACGCTCAGACAATAGATCGCAGCGGTTTCCACCCGCAAAATGATCGGCCCCAGCGTGAGCGGACGGCAGCCGTGGCTGCGGGCCAATCCCAACTCCGCCGGTGTGAAATCACCTTCGGGACCGATAAACATGAGAACGCTAGTTGGTCGGTCGCCGTGTTGATTCGCATATTCGGCGAGAATTTTCTTCAAATGCTGCGCGTCGGATTGGAGCGAGCCAATCAGTTTCAGATCGAATTGCGGCGCACTGCGAAAAAAATTGTCGATCTTGCGCGGCTCATGCACCTGCGGGAGCCAGTTCTGTCCGCATTGCTTGGCCGCTTCGATCGCGATCGCCTGCCATTTCGATTGTTTCTGCGCGGCGCCTTCTGGATCGACATGAACAACGGTGCGATCGGAAATGAGCGGAAAAATTTCCGCCGCGCCGATCTCGACCGCTTTCTGGATGATGAAGTCCATGTTTTTTCCCTTTGGAATGGCCTGACCGAGCGTGATGCGGCAGCGCAGCGGCGGCGTTGCGGCTTCATGCAATTTGCGGAAGCGAATTTCATCGCGGGCAAGATCAATAATCTCTGCGGTGATCTCGCGCCCACGACCGTTAAAGAGGACGGCCTTATCGCCGGGCTGCATGCGCAAGACATTTTGCGCATGATGCGCCTCGCTCCCACTCAGAACGAGCGAATCGGGATTCCACTCGTTAGGCGAAATGTAGAAGCGGTGCACCAAAAAATACTAACCGCGGATTGATTTAGCCTTCGATTTTGGGCGTGTCGATGCCGAGCGCATCAGCCAGGTCCTGCAAATGCTCCTGCTCCTGCGCGATGATTTCGCGCAACACTTCACCGAGCGCGAACTCCCCCATGGCGTCGGCCTGTCGAATACGCTGGCGATAATTGGTGAGCGTCTGGTGTTCGTTTTCGAGATCGAAGCGCAGCATGTCTTTCGCTTTCTCGGAGACTCTCACTTCCTTCGCTTTGTGGTTGGGCGTGCCGTTGAAGTAATCGATCTGTTTCGCGATTTGAATGGCGTGCGCTAATTCCTCGGCCGCGTGTTTCTCGAGCTCCTGCGCGATCTGCATGTACTGCGCGCCTTTCAACGTCTGGCTGTAAATTACGTAGGAAATGATGGCTTGATATTCGCGCGCCAGATCTTCGTTGAGCAATTCAACCATGCGGTCGCGACTGATTTTCGTTTCGTCTTTCATAATAATAGATTCGCGCGGGACGGTCGCTGCCCGTCGCACGAAATGCAATTGTCGATCTTAACCGCGGATTATGCGGATTTCGCTGATAAGGAAGAGCTCACGCTGCCGTCATTCCGAGCCGCGCAGACGGCGAGGAACCTCACAAACGTTCGAGAGCGCAGCGACACCAACTGCGAGGTCCCTCGCTCCGCTCGGGATGACACCTCAGCCACCCGATCTACTGAAAGAAATGTTTCGCGCGCTCGAAAAAACTTTTGCGCATCGGCGTATTCTCCTCGCCGCACAGTCCGGCAAATTCTTCGAGCTTTTGGCGCTGCGTGCTGTTCAAGCGCGTGGGCACTTCCACGATCAAGCGCGCAAAGAGATCGCCGCGCTCGCGCCCGTTCACATTGCGAATGCCTTTGCCGCGGAGCTTAAACATCTGACCGCTCTGCGTGCCGGCCGGAACTTTGACGTTCGCTTTGCCCTCGAGCGTGGGCACCGGCACTTCGCCACCGAGCGCTGCGACCGTGAACACAATCGGCACATCGCAGTAAAGATTATCTTCGTCGCGCTGAAAAATTTCGTGCTCCTTGATGTGAATGACGACGTAGAGATCGCCTTGCGGCCCGCCGCGAATCCCGGCCTCACCGTTGCCCGTTGAGCGCAACCGTGAGCCATCGGAAATGCCGGGCGGAATTTTTAATTTGATGCGGCTCGGTTTTTCGACGCGACCGTCGCCCGCGCACTGGCGGCACGGTTTCTCGATGATCTGGCCCGCGCCGCGGCAGCGCGGACAAGTCTGTGAGACCTGGAAGAATCCGCGCGAACTGATCACCTGACCGCGGCCGCCGCAAGTAGGGCAATTGATCGTGCGCGAGCCGGGCTCGGCGCCTTTGCCGCCGCATTTGTCGCAAATGTCGAGCTTGCGCACTTCAATTTCTTTTTCGGCGCCGAAAGCCGCTTCCTCGAGGCTGATCTGCATGTCGTAGCGCAAGTCGGACCCGCGTTGTCGATCTTCACCGCGCGTTGCCCCAGCGCCGAAGAACGTTTCAAAAATTCCACCACCGCCGCCGAACACTTCGCGGAAAATATCAAACGGATCGTGAAACCCGCCGCGACCAAAACCGCCGCCTTGCGCAAACGCCGCGTGCCCGAAA
>CATPCN010000065.1 GCA_955652855.1 uncultured Chthoniobacterales bacterium
CTTTAACATCAGCCCATGGCGATTCTGGATGCAAACGATTGTGTTGTTCGATCCATTCTTCGCTGTCCAACAGATGCTGGGATTGACGCCCAAAGTTCTCTTGCAATTCTGCTGAAATCTTGTTAAGTCCGGCTGCCGGATCTCTTTTTGCGTGATGGATGGATCGCCCTTCCATAACCGCGATCTGCTCACGGAGACATTGATTGTCGTGATCGATCATGTCATTGCGGAGCTTTTCGATCTCAAGACCGAGATCTGAATTACGTCGCAACAGATGCCGGATCAAGACATCAGACCTGTCCTTTGGAGAAGGCGGAGACGGAGTAGCTTTTCTGGTGCACGTTCCCAATGAAAATATGATCGCGATGAAAATTAAAAGTAGTGGATGGCGTAGTCGGATAGCACCGCTGCTCGCGCGTACCACTAGAATCCGCGGCCACGCGCTGTTACACTCTTTGAAGCTCTGCATTGAGATTACACCTCTTTGCTGAGTTAGGGAGTGTTGGGCGGTGCTAGCCGTCCACGCTCCCGACGTGTTGCAGAAGGTATGATTTCACGCTTTCAGAGGGATGTCAAGCTGAGTACTCGCGCCCATTTCCTTCTTTCAAACAGTACTTGTATAAAATGTTCCATGCTACAATGCGTTCAGAATTTCAAGAGTTAGAGTCATGGACGAACTGATCGAGAGCCTGAAGAGAAGCGATGCGATAGCGGATGAGAAGATTGAAATCCAGAATCGGATCACGCTGCACAACGCTGAAATCATACAAGCCAAGGCCCCTGATTTTTGGAGCCTAGTCGCCGGGCATGTTCGCACACTCTGCCAAGAAATGATGGAAGCCTTCCCGCAGAATGCGAAAAGGCATCTATTCTTAGAGACGATTCCCTCCGGATTCATGCTAAACGGCGGAGGTATTCCCCGGCGCATTCTTGCCGCGCAGTTGGACCTCAGTGGTCAACGTGTGAGACTTTCTGAACGAATCAAGCATTCGCTCGAAGAGCAGGCGATGCCAACACCCAAGGCGTCGATCAACATCTCGGTTGGTCTGGATAACGAGCTCCGGTTCAATTTCACTGGCACATCATACGATGATCCGCAATCATTGGCGCGGGCGTTCGTGTCTTACGTCTGCGGAATCTAAGCGGCCTCCAGCAGTTCGCGCACGCTCCACACATGATCCGCAATCCCCGCTTCCATTGCGGGCGTGCAGCGCAGTGATTTGTGAACGCGGCAGAAATTGTAGAACGTGAACCAGCACGCGACCGCTGCCCAGTGGTTTTCGAATTTCTTGGAGAAAGCATTCGTCAATCTGGTAAACCGGCGCGTGCCCATGCGAACGCTGAGATTCTGACGTTCCACTATCGAAGTGCAAATTCTTTCCGGGTCGGGTTGACCCATGACTGGGACTACCTCCACGGATTGCACTTCAGCGGGCGAGTACCGCGCGTCGCCTTCGACAGCGGCGCGATAGACCTTGATGAGCATCGCGAAGTCGCAGCGGTCATGCAGTGTCGTTGTGATCGCTGAGCGATACGGAGCGAAACCGTCAGTGGTGATCTGGAAGCGCGAGGGCGACGTA
Source organism: uncultured Chthoniobacterales bacterium (assembly GCA_955652855.1). The sequence goes on from CATPCN010000065.1 coordinate 1,581, forward strand.
GCCAGGCGCAAGCCTTCAATGAAAACATCCGTGGTTGACTGATCGCGTTTACCGAGCGCGATATTCAAAACCAGTTTCGTGTTGCGCTCAATCGCGACGAAAGTGTAGGCGTCGCCAAAACCAGGATCGTGCTCCGGGCGAACGCGCTTATTTTTGCAGCCCACAAAACTCCAAAGCTCGTCGCATTCCACGTCCTGTACTTTTACGTTGCGGATTTTTTCGGCCATGATGCGTTCGCACTTTTCACCGGCGAGTACGAGCAGTTTCAGAATCGTGGCGTGGTGAACTTCGGTCACCCGCTCGACGCTCGAAACACTGTTGCCTTCGAGCAGGAGCTTCAGAACCATTTCGGCTTTCTCAATGGGCAGGTACATGCCGTCCAGATGATCCTCGCGCGGCTCCTGAAACCACTTGCTGCACTGGCGGCACTGATAGCGCTGGCTACCCTTGCGGTCGCGTCCCTTGCGCTTACATTCGGTTCGGCAATTGTGACAGGTCATGGAATCTCCTCTTGAGTTCCACAGCCTGAAGCCTGATAATTGAAGTGTGAGTTCGTATGGCTTCGGCTGTGCGGATTAGAGCCCAGGCCAGTGCTGAAACACCGGCTTGGGCTTCGCTCTTCATACTTTGATTATACAGCAGCGCACTTGCTGTTTCAACAACTAAATTACAGTTTTTTCAGGTATTTTTGGGTACTCGACGGTTAGGACCAGATTCCCGATTTCGAGCCGGATGCTGGTCCTACGCCGTCGGCGTCGGATTGTAAGGTTCATAAGACCTCCTTTTGCGTTTCCAGTCCCTCCGAGGGGGCCAACCACATGCCCGAGCCAGCGCCCCTAGGAAGGCAGGCTCGGGTTTGTCTTTTACTTCCCCACCGCGCCGGTCGGCTCGCGCTGCGAGGCTGCAAGTCTTCTCATTGTCTGGACCTCCACAATCACTTTCACGGACAATCCCATCATGCACGCTTTTCAGACGTTCCGAAACACAAGTAACCAGATATGTTCCGGTCACATCCCCGGCTAAAGCGAAAGGAGAATCGGACAGCGAGTGGACAGTTAATGTTTAAGCGGACAGTTGAGCGGACAGTGAGCGGACACCACTACTATTTCATAAGTTCTTCGATTGTTGAACTCATTTCCTTCGCGACCCTTTCAAAGATGTCCCGCCGCAGTGTCCCAGTCTTGCGGAATCTCCGCAGCGTTCGGTCGCTAGTATTCGCTTGGATTGCAAATGCCGTTTGCCCGATGCCTTTGCTTTCCAGGAACGCCTCTAATCGTCTTGCCGCGCGTGGGCTTGTGATTGTGGCAGGAAACCGTTTCTGCTTAGACTGTGATGTATCCGTGGCCGGTTCGGTTCCGGCGATAGCCTTCTGTAATGGCTCAGTATCAGGCTTCTTGAGACCTCGCCCACCTCGCTTCGTTAGGGCTGCGCGAATCGCCGTTCGCATTTCATCCCACGTCGCATGATATGTTAGCGATCCTTTTGCAAGGCCAACGTCAAACGGACTACCTTTTTCCATGTCTGCCAGATTTTTCATTACCATTACTTCAATGCGTCCAGCGAGATCCGGCAACAATGTCAAAAGCTGAGTCCCATTCGGGTATCTTTTCGCCTCGGCGTCGAACAGTTCGCAGGCATACTGCTCTAGTGTAGTGTCCACGAATTAGCTACCCTTTCGTTTTCTTGTTTTGGGCAGGGAGCAGCCAGGCTGAATCTGCTCAAGGGTCTGGCGGCAGCGGGCAAGTTTGGCGAGGATGGAATCGACGGTGGCGGTCCACACGAAC
>CATPCN010000066.1 GCA_955652855.1 uncultured Chthoniobacterales bacterium
AAGCTGCACTTCGCTTGTAACGAAATGCCCTCGATCTTCACTATAAAAGTGCATGAAATAAAAGTGCATGAAGATTCTGTCCGGCAACGATTTTTCCGTCGGGCGGAAGGAACCGTGGCTTAATCCGCTCTTCGGGCCGAAACGGACCAAGAGGGCGGAACCTTATAACCAATATCCGGAGCCCGTCGCTCCGAATTGCGAGGGAATAAATGAAATCGAGAACGCTTGCGATAGTAACCTTGATGGCTGCGTCATGTCTTCCACTGGCCGCGGACGCGCATTGCTTCTGCAAGATACGCTCAAACTCGACCGCGCAGGTCAAGGACTTTGGAGAGCTTAAAACCTACACCAACATCAACGGTCAGAATCAGGCCAACCAAAACGATTGCAAGAACATTTGCGCGAATACCGCCGCAGCCTGGGCATCCGGCCAAAGCGGCGCAGTGTGCGAGGCCTTCAAGAGCACGAAGGCGACTTACTTGCGCGCTTATGCCGCGGTTGGTACGAGGAGTTATGATTGGTGCGGCTCGACGATTACACCGCCTGCTGTCTCGAAGATAGTGCTCAAGCCGCGGTACCACGTGCTGACGATACTATACGCATTGCCAGGCTGTACCCCCACGACGGCCTACAATTGCTCCTCACTAAGCTCCGCAAATTATTCGAACGGCACCTCAACCTCGACCGAAGTTTCCATTGAAAAGTCGCTTATGACCGGCACCAGCGTAACTGCCGATCAGAGCATGAGCTTTCCCTTGGGCGATAGCGGCGCTACTCTCGGGTTGTCGACCAGCAGCACGAATTCCTTCTCGGTCACATCCAGCCGCGGCTCTAAGGAAACGGTCTCCAAGAGCCAGGGTGTGTCATTGTCGGAAAATTCGGCTATGACGGATGGCATCGATCACGGCCTTGACCAGTTCCAGCTCTTGATGAATCCAGTGATCGTCCTCACCAAGGACTGCGTCAAGTATGGGAATGGAACCGGGTGGAACCTTGGGTTTTCGCCCCCGTTCATGGTGTTACAACAGGTGACGGCGTGTCAGATACTGAACACATGCGGATCCGTTCCGGCGGGCGTTGCAAGTGGTAACCTCACCCCTTCAGACTATTGCTCCATACTCGCACAGGACCCTTTCGTAGCACACTGTAAGCCTCCGTTCAACGACCTGAGCAGCTTGGATCCGCCTGCCCTGCCTGTTGACCCGGCGGCCACTTTCCCAGGACGCTTCCGACCCACCACTTTCGCGCCTTCCTACAACCCTCCCCTTAACGGCGTGTGCAGCCCCGTATTCGCTGAGCCGATTTCGAACGAGTCCCAGGATACCAACACGACGAGTACGCAGACGGAGAGTTCATCCAGCTCATCGCTGGGAGCAAGCATTTCCGCTGGGGACGCCGCCAAGTTTGGCCTGACGCAGACCGATAGCGTTACCTTTACGAATACCGTCTCGGTGGTCAATACCAGCACCACCAGCCAGAGCGCCGAAGCGACAATCGCCTGCGCTGGATCCAATTGGACCGACCCCAACAGCGACTTTTTCCAGGTAGGGATCTACTGGGACAACCTCTATAGCTCGTTCCTGTTCGTCCCGATGACGTGGACAGGCCAGCATCGGATTCTGCATGGAACCGTTACCGACGCTTCAGGCAAACCAGCCGCACGCCGGCCAGTCCAGCTTTTTTTCGGCGGGAAAACATACCACACGTCCACGGACAACCAGGGCGGCTACAAAATCTACAGTTCAGCGATCAAGGCCGACGCCCAGCACCTTCTGCCGGCGAAAGTCACGGTCGGGGGCGTGACTGCGGATGTCACCCTGGGGTCGCCCGTAGCGGCAGCCATCAAGATTCCAGGTTGTCGAAATTGCCCGGAGATTCCGTTGAAAGCTAGCGACCGTTGACACCCATAGTGCCAGAGCGGACCCAGCGTTTAACGTTCCGGCAAACCGTCTTGACGATGGAGAAGGCGGGGCTCGATCATTTTGGTGCAGCAAAGAGTCCGGCGGAGTTGGTCCGGTACCTGCAGGCGGGGGAACCAAGCGATTAGTATTCGTCAGACTGTGGCCAGCAGCAATAATGCCCACGCCCGAATCAATACGCAATCGTCTGACCCTCGCTGTTCCGGTCCTACAGGTCTCCAATCAACCACCAACTCACACCTAATCACCAAGGCTCATCACACTGAGGTAGAGCAGATTCTCATCCGCGGCTTCCATCCAATCCAAAACGTGCTGATTGGGCTTGACCGCGACGAGTTCAGAAATGGTGTTGGTGTCGAGCAGAAAGCCGTTCATAGCTCGATTTTTCGGCCGGTATCCTTATTGCGTTCAAACTTCATTTCCATTTCGACGAAAGGCGACTCGCGGAAGAATTGGACGAGGCTCTTCGGCCGACGGCCTTTCTCGCGTAGCGCGGCCAGGGCGTGACCGAGCACCTCATCCGGGCTGCGGAAGTGGCCGCTTTCGATCTCTTCCTGGATAATCCGTTCTTGTTCTGCCTTTAGTTCGATGGTCATTGCCATTACCTTACTCCAGCCTCTTCACGCCGTCAATTTCCATAATCCCATATGACGCCGGGAATCGGATTCTGCCACGGCCAACGCATCCGATCCTTTGTCACCAACTCGACGCGTCTCATACGTTCCAAGGTTCGCGAGCCGCCATGGTCCGTTTTGCAAGTTCATGAAGGTAAAACGCGAAAACATTTAATCGTGGGAGTTGACACGGGCGGCTTCGTAATCACCTGGTCACCGGTTCGGTCCCGGCATTTCCTAGGTCGCACGGCGTTGAGGAACCAGATTAGCTCCCTAGAGTCGATGCCGACGGCAAACGTGGATTCACCGGGAAGCCGTTGAGAACGTGCCGCACCGACTCCAGGATGTTCCGTTCTCGGCAAAAACGACAACTTGATAAGTTATACACACGGCATGAGTCGGCGATTGCAGCACGATGTGTTCAAACGCGCTCTCTCCAATATCGATCACCTTCTGGTCATCAGAGCGTGCGGTGGGCTCGTCAAGAAGTCCAGTATTCAACAGGCGAAGAGTCGACGATTCGACCAAAGCGAGAGTAAACTCGCAGTGCGTGGAGTATATGGATTGAAAATCATATGATCTGCATGCCATAATGTAATACCGATGAGTTGGACTATTGAGATTGGCGCGAGTTTGAGCCGGCGTTCGACGCGCTGCATGAAGACGTGCGAATGGAGATCTTGGCGTTGGCGCGTCTCCTCCCGCGCGGTTCAGACCGCATCTCTTACCTGGGACGACTCATGTCACTTGAATATGAATGTTCGATTCGAAGCGTAAGGCTGAAGAAGCAAAGGAA
>CATPCN010000067.1 GCA_955652855.1 uncultured Chthoniobacterales bacterium
CGCCGGTCAGCCGCAGCGCGATCGCTTTCAAGAATATGCGCGCTCGATTCTGCGGCCCGTGTTTAATCGACTCAGCTGGGCGCCGAAAAAGGACGAGCCCTCAAAAGACGGTTCTTTGCGAGCGAGCCTGATTAACACGCTGGGTGATTTGAATGATCGCGAGATTATCGACGGGTGCCGCGAACGCTTTCAAAAATTTATTGTCGATCCAAATTCGCTCGCTCCCGACTTGCGAACATCTGTGTTCGCCGTCGTCGGCCGTTACGCGGATGAATCGACGTGGAACAAGCTGCACGAACTCGGACTGAAAACGACGAGCATCGAAGAGAAACGAAATTATTACGATGCTTTAGCCAGCGCTCTCGATCCAAAACTTGCGCAGAGGACATTGCCGATTTCGCTGGGCGACGAATTGCCGACAAGCCGCGCGATTTTTCTCGTCCTAAAAGTGGCCCGTCAAAGCGAACATCCGGAAATCGCGTGGCCGTTCGCGAAAGCGCACATGAAGCAACTGCTCGGCAAAGCCGACGCGCTCGCGGTAAACAGTTACGCTCCCAGCCTATTCACTTTTTTTTCCGACGCGACGCAGATCGCGGAGCTGGAAGCGTACGCAAAATCCAATTTACCGCCGGCGTCCGCGAAAGAGGACGCGAAAACCACCGACGAAATCGGTTTCCGCGCAGAACTCAAGAATCGCCTAACGACTCAGATCGCGGCAAAAAAGCCGGTCACAAAGTAACGTCGGTCGGTGGATTTGCCGTCGAAAGCAAAAGTCGCATCGGCAGCATTTGCGATTCGTAAAAGCCGTGCCGACGGAAGAACTCTTGCGAACGAAGTTCCGGTCGATCTGTCAAATGCGTGATGCGCAGGAAATTCTTCTGTTTGGCGAAATCGATCGCGTGTTGCAACAACATGGCACCGTAGCCATGCCCGCGGTACTCTTCGTGAACGACCAGGTCTTCGAGCAACATCACGAATCCGCCTTCCGCCGTGCTGATCGTAAAGAGCAGATTAATCATTCCCACGATCGCATTATCGCGCCGCAAGACAAAAACGCGGCCGCGATTGGGCTCCTCAAAAATCAAGCGCAAACCGCGGAGCTGCTTTTCCTTGTTCGGGCGAAAGTCGCTTTCATGACTGAAGAGTTCACCGAGCAGGCTGGATAATTCATCCAGGTCATGTTCCGTCGCCGGCTCGATTACGACAGTGCTCATGGTTTGCTGGTTATTTCACAAAGCTGGCACGGTGGCAATGACGGTTCTGCGCGGTGCGGGAATTTGCGGCGAAGATTGACAAGGCCGCCCGCGTCTCTACTTTAGCCGCTTTCCTGATCCATTCGCGCGATCAGGTTCCATTATGAAACGCACTTTTCAGCCATCCAAGCGCACTCGAAAACGCCAGCACGGTTTTCGCGCGCGCATGCGCACCAAAGGCGGACGCGCCACCCTCGCCCGACGGCGCCAGCGCGGTCGCAAACGTTTGTTGCCAAAAGGTGTCGAGAAACATTACGCGCGGCATACCCAAGCCTGATCGTCGCGAGATTTTCGAATTGCGCACCGCCCATCGGCGGAAGAGATTCTTCCTTGAATTTTATTTAGCATCACAGTTGAAAAGCTCTCTGCGATTTCCCATTTACTCGATTGCGCGATGAGCGATGAGTAAACCGCCTTCATCCCCGTCCAGACGCTGCGCTCGCCGAGCCGCGCGCCCATGATCTCTTTAATCTGCTCAGTGAGCTCCTCCATCTCGCGCGCGTAGAGACGCAGCCGCTCCGCCGCATCGGCAAACGACCCTTGCCAATCGCGGGCGAGGAAACGTTCGCGCGCGCGCAACGTGACCCCGTGGAATTGCTCATCGTAATCGAGGAACGCGTGCTGCACCGTTTCCGCGCAAAGCGCGGCCAGTCGACTATCGGTCAGGGTCGCGCTTTCCGACGAAGTCGGACTGCTGATGAGCGACATTCGAGCGACTTAGTGGAACTGCTCTTGTTCGGTCGAGCCGCGCAAAGCGGTCGTCGAAGATTTCCCGCCCGCAATCACTTGGGCCACATCATCGAAGTAACCGGTGCCGACTTCGCGTTGATGTTTGGTGGCGGTGTATCCATCACTCTCCGCCGCGAATTCCGCTTCCTGCAATTCGGAATACGCGACCATGCCGCGATCTTTGTAGCCACGCGCGAGCCGGAACATGCTGTAGTTCAACGCGTGGAAACCGGCGAGCGTGACGAACTGAAATTTGTAACCCATCGCGCCGAGCTCGCGCTGAAACTTTGCGATCGTGGCGCTGTCGATCTTCTTTTTCCAGTTAAAGGACGGCGAGCAATTGTAGGCCAGCAGCTTGTCGGGATATTTTGCTCTTACCGCTTCGGCAAAACGTTTCGCCTCACTTAAGTTTGGCTCGCTCGTTTCGCACCAGACCATGTCAGCATAAGCGGCGTAGCTGATGGCGCGCGCGATCGCCTGATCAAGCCCGGCGCGCACGCGATAGAAACCCTCCGCAGTCCGCTCGCCGGTCAGAAATTCGTGGTCGCGTTCATCGACATCATTCGTGAGCAACGCCGCCGCGTTCGCATCTGTTCGCGCCACAATAATGGTCGACACATTGGAAACGTCGGCCGCAAGACGCGCGGCAATAAGATGCGTGATCGCCTGCCGCGTCGGGACGAGCACCTTGCCGCCCATGTGTCCGCATTTCTTTTCGCTCGCGAGCTGGTCTTCGAAATGAACACCGGCCGCGCCGGCTTCAATCATCGCTTTGGTTAGCTCGAAAACGTTCAGTGGCCCACCGAACCCGGCCTCCGCATCCGCAATAATTGGAGCGAACCAGTCGATGTCGATCTTGCCTTCCGCGTGATGAATCTGATCCGCACGCTGCAATGCCTGGTTGATCCGCTTCACCACCGCCGGGACGCTGTTTGCCGGATACAGACTCTGGTCGGGATACATTTGTCCCGCGAGATTGGCATCGGCCGCGACCTGCCAGCCGCTGAGATAGATGGCCTTCAGCCCGGCCTTGACCTGCTGAACTGCCTGATTGCCGGTCAGCGCGCCAAGCGACGCTACATATGACTCAGAATGTAGCAGGCTCCACAGC
>CATPCN010000068.1 GCA_955652855.1 uncultured Chthoniobacterales bacterium
CGATTTTCGCCGGCCGGGGTGGATTTTCAGAAAGAGCAGCGTGTTTGGTTTTCCGCTGAATAAAGGCCGTCGCCCGCTCGATGAAGTTGTATGATCGAACGAGCGATGAAATTACACCCAATGAAGCCGAATCGCGATTTGAGACGCTGCTAGGTGACTGTTGTAACACCTCAGCGGGTTGTTCGACAGTTTCTTCCTTCTCGACAAACACGCCTTTTAGAAAGTTTGCGTAGCGTTCCTGGAGATGTTGGAGCGACGCGCCCGGCACAGTCTCCCTGCGGCAGAGCCGCATCAAGGCGAATTACAATTCGCCGCGGCCGTTGAGCGAGGCGCAAGCGTACTTCGGAATCTTCGCAGACTGGGCCGCGCGCACGGCCCGAAAACGTGCCGATTTTGGCAAGGGTTTCTGTGTCGCTGGCAATCGAATGAAGCATTGAGCCTGTCACGCCCTGCTTTAGCGCCGCGAAGCAGGTGGAAATATTTGCGTCGGGTGCCCACTTTGCATGTAATCTGGCCAGCACATGAGCCGCCTCGAAGAAATCACGCCGGGTGCTGCAATTAAGGGCATTTTTCCCGACGCACTAGTCAGCGCGGTTAATGTCCAGTGGTTCGGCTCCGAGGCGCTCGAACTTACTTACAAAGACGCGGTTGGTCGTGTGGGAAACCAGCTTCTCTATCGGCACGATGAACCGCGAATCGAGGTCGTCGCAGCCGGAAGGCCGTGGAGTTTTGATGGTGACGGTGCTCTCTTCCGCTTGGTATCGGAAGCGCAACGGATTCGGCTAGCCCATCTTTTCGATCCAGTTCTGGCTGTTCACACGTCGCTGGTCGATCCGCTTCCACATCAGATCACCGCGGTTTATGAAGCGATGTTGCCGCGGCAGCCCCTGCGGTTTCTGCTTGCGGATGATCCTGGTGCAGGAAAGACCATTATGGCCGGTCTCTTTATCAAGGAACTCATCGCTCGTGGCGATTTGCAGCGGTGCCTAGTCGTTTGCCCGGGCATGCTCGCGGAGCAATGGCAGGACGAACTGCACCGGCGCTTTCATTTGCCGTTCGAGATTTTGACCAACGACAAACTGGAAGCCGCTCGAACCGGCAATTGGTTTCTGGAAAACGATCTGATAATTGCCCGATTAGACAAACTCGCGCGGGACGAGGATGTGCAGCAGAAACTGAGTGCGCCTGATTGCCGGTTCGATCTGATCATCTGCGACGAGGCGCACAAAATGTCGGCCACGTTTTTCGGCGGCGAAGTTAAGTACACAAAACGGTATAAGCTAGGTCAACTACTCTCCGGATTAACTCGACATCTCCTTCTGCTCACCGCTACTCCGCACAATGGGAAAGAGGCGGACTTTCAACTGTTCCTCGCACTGCTTGATGGCGACCGCTTCGAAGGCCGCTTTCGCGATGGTGTGCACCAAATCGATGTGTCCGATCTCATGCGCCGAATGGTTAAGGAGCGACTTCTCAAGTTTGACGGACGGCCATTGTTTCCTGAGCGGATTGCATACACCGTCCCTTACAAGTTGTCGGATGCTGAAGCGCAACTTTACAAAGAAGTAACCGATTATGTTCGGGACGAATTCAATCGCGCTGAGGCTCTGCAAAACGATAAGCGGGCCGGAACAGTCGGTTTCGCTCTTACTATACTTCAACGGAGACTCGCCTCTTCACCTAGTGCAATTTTTCACTCTCTCCGGCGTCGTCGGGAGCGACTGCAAAAACAACTTCGCGAGCTCGAATTGCTCCGCCGCGGGGGCGCAGCAATTGCACTTCTGCCTTCGAGTACTATCCTCGATGCTGAAGATCTCGAAGATTTAGACGAGGCACCGGAAAATGAGGTTGAGGAAGCGGAGGAGAAAGTTCTCGATCAAGCAACCGCGGCCAGCACGATTCAGGAACTGCAGGCAGAAATTAGAACGTTAGAACGACTGGAAAAGCTGGCAGCCCAGGTGGCGAAAAGCGGCATAGATACCAAATGGCGTGAACTCGCGAATCTTCTCTCGGTTATCTTTACGCCAGCCGGCTTGGCAAATCGCGTCGCTGAGTCTCCAACGCGTTACGGTGCGGGAGATATCCCTGGGCCGACGCCTTCTCCAAATCAAAAGCTCGTTATCTTCACTGAGCATCGCGACACCCTCAGCTACCTGCATGATCAAATAGCAACTTTGATTGGTCGCCCCGAAGCGATTGTCATGATGCACGGCGGGATGGGTCGGGAAGAACGACGAAAGGCGCAGGAGAGTTTTTTACACGATCCAGGCACGCTTATCCTGCTCGCGACCGACGCAGCCGGCGAAGGCATCAACCTGCAGCGGGCACACCTTATGGTGAATTACGATTTGCCGTGGAACCCGAATCGCATTGAACAGCGATTCGGAAGAATTCATCGCATCGGTCAGACGGAAGTGTGCCACCTGTATAATCTCGTCGCCATTGAAACACGCGAAGGGGATGTTTACCGGACGCTCCTCGATAAGATCGAACAGGCGCGGAAAGCGTTAGGGGGGGAGGTCTTCGATGTTCTGGGCAAACTGCAATTCGAAGGTCGCTCGCTACGTGAGCTGCTTATCGAGGCGATCAGGTATGGCGAGAAGCCAGAGGTTCGCGCTCGTCTCACGACGGCAATCGCGCACGCTGTTGATCAGAAGCATATCCAGGACCTCGTTGAAGAAAGTGCGCTCGCTAATGACTCGATGGACGCTAGCCGTGTCGCGCGCGTCCGCGAAGAAATGGAGCGCGCCGACGCTCGGCGTTTGCAACCTCATTATATAGAATCCTTTTTTCTCGAAGCCTTCACTCGTCTGGGGGGAACCGTTCGGCAGCGTGAAACAAGAAGGTACGAGGTGACTCACGTTCCTGCACCTGTTCGCAATCGCGATCGTGTTATCGGCACTGGGGACCCCATACTTGCTCGGTACGAGCGCATTGCCTTTGAAAAGGATCTGATTGCACCACCAGGGGAACCGTTGGCTGCATTCGTTTGCCCGGGTCATCCCTTACTCGACGCAACACTTGATCTCACCTTGGAGCGGCATCGGGATTTATTGCGGCGCGGAGCGGTCTTGGTCGATGAAAGCGATTTCGGAACCAAGCCACGGGTCTTATTTTATCTGGAGCACGCCATACAGGACGCCGGCGTTCTCCGTTCCGGTGAGCGGCGAACGATTTCAAAACAAATGCTCTATGTCGAAATCGACGCAGAGGGAAACGCGCGACACCTTCACTACGCGCCGTACTTAGATTACCGGCCGATGGCAGCGGATGAACCCGGAGTCGAGGCGCTATTGCAGCGTCCAGAATGCTCCTGGATTACGCGTGAGATTGAACAAAAGGCGTTTACACATGCTATTGCCAATGTGGTTCCTGGCCACTTGGAAGAGGTCAAAACACGACGACTTGCGTGGATCGAGAAAACCCGAGCCGCCGTCAAGGAACGTCTAACTAAAGAAATTGCTTTTTGGGATCATAGGTCAGCGCAGCTGCGTGATCAGGAACAAGCGGGCAAGCCGAATGCGCGGCTTAACTCCCAAGAGGCACGCCGACGAGCCGACGAGTTGCAGGGACGTTTGGAGAAACGCCTTTCGGAATTAGACAAAGAAGCGCAGGTCTCCGCGCTGCCACCGATTGTGTTGGGCGGTTTTATGGTCGTTCCAGTCGGGTTGCTCGCCAGTGTTTCCGGCAAACCCCCAAG
>CATPCN010000069.1 GCA_955652855.1 uncultured Chthoniobacterales bacterium
GAGTAGGCTACAGCTCGAAGCGAGCCGTAAGCAGTTAGAGGCGGCAGGCGGCCCGAGCCCATCAGCTAGTCCGGGTGCGAGCGCATCGAATTCACCGCCAGAACACAAACATGATGAGCATCCGCATTAACGCGAAGCAATCGATCTGCTCGATTGTCGCGGCAGGATTTCTTGCCGGGTGTGCATCGACAAACCCGCCGCCTTTGCCGCCCGGCAACGCTGCCGAACCACAAGTCCGCGTTCCAGTAAAACTACCCAACAATTTACTCGTGCATGACGAGACAACGCTCGCGATCCAAGAGGAGCTGAGTCAAACCGAGCGAGCGGCGAAAAATGCCGAGAGCATGCAACACATGGAGCATAGCGACATGCAAGGATGCAGCACGGCGACATGAAAATGGAATATCACAAAGAGATGCCGAAGGCGACTAATGTTGAGCAGTAGAAAAAGGCCATCGCTGATGAGATGAGGAAAATGTCCGAGGAGATGAAGCTGACTTCGGAGCGAATGAAACAGAAGTCGGAGCAAACGGAGTCGCAAAACTTCTACTACACCTGCCGCACGCATCCGCAGATTCATGCGGACAAGCCGGGCAAGTGTCCGATCTGCGGAATGACGTTGATCAAGAAAGGCTCGCCGCCGAAATGAAGACGATTTTGTGTTTCGTTGCCGTTCTCGTAACGAGTGTTTGTCCGGCTGCATCCCTCGACGAGTCATTCAACGACGTTTCTGGTACGGTTTTGTCGCGCACGGGCAAACGCGTGCAATGGAATCGCGGCACACCGCAAGATACCGAAGCGGAACGTTACGTTCGATCGCTGTTAAAACGACCGCTGACGCCGAACTCCGCCGTTCAAGTTGCGTTGCTAAATAATCACGAATTACAAGCGACGTATGAGGAGATCGGAATTGCGCAGGCTGACGTGATCGAAGCGGGATTGCTGAGGAATCCACTGTTTTCAATTGAGCGTCGCTGGCCCGGACAGGCTTTGGAAGCGGAATTGGTGACAGAGTTCATCGACATTTTGTTTCTGCCGGTGCGGAAGCACGCGGCGAGATTGCAACTACAAGCGGCGAAATCACGCGTCGGAAATGAAATCTTAAGAATTGCCGCGGAAGTGCGGGCCGCGTTCTACGAACATCTAGGCAACCTGCAACTCGGGGATCTTGGAGTTGAAGTTGAGAAGGCTGCGGCGGCATCGGCTGAAGCAGCGTTGCAACTTCACCAAGCAGGCAACACACGCGATCTCGATCTTGCCAACGAAGAAGCGATGCATGTTCAAGCGAAGCTCGATTTGGCAAAAGGACAGGCGTTGGCAGTCGAAAGCCGCGAAAAACTCAACAAGCTTATCGGAGCTTGGGGCGAACAAGCTAACTGGACCATTGCCCCGCGTTTGCCGGAGCCGCCGAAAACCGAGATTGGAACGAGTGGATTGGAATCGCGGGCGATTGAGCAGCGCCTCGATCTTGCTGCGCTGAAATATGAAGCTCTCGGCCAAGCCCAAAGTCTCGGGTTTGCGCGCTTCCAAGAAGTCGCGCAGCAGTTTGAAATTGGCGGTCATTACGTGCGCGAAATTCAGGGAGAGCATTCAACCGGGCCGAGCATCAGGATTCCAATTCCACTTTTTAATTTCGGACAGGGCGTCAAAGCGCGCGGCGAAGCAAAAGTGCGTCAACTTCAACAGCGTTATCTCGGTCTTGCTGCGCAAATTCGCTCAGACGTTCGCGCTGCGCGCGACCGCATGCTGAACGCGCGCGCAATGGTCGATTACTCACGAGCCACGGTGCTGCCTCTGCGGCATCGGGTCGTCGAAGAATCGCAGCTTCAGTACAACGCCATGCAAATAAGTTTGTTCGATCTGCTGCGAGCGAAACAGGAGGAAGTTAACGCCGCGCGCCAATCCGTCGAAGCGCAGCGCGATTACTGGGTCGCGCGCGCGGAATTGGAAAAGGCAGTCGGCGGTTCGCTCAACGGAAAGTTACTTCAGCTGTCCGAGAGCAAAGAAATCGAGCACGAGAGATAAAAATATGATTACACGACGAAAATTCTTGTCCGGAACAGCGGCTGCAGCTGGCGGCGTTTCATTGTTGCGCAGTGTTGTTCCCGTCACGGCGCAGACGAGTTCGCCAACCGCAACGCCAGTTCCACTCGCGCAACCGGGTCGCGATTACACGCCGGTCATTACGCCGAACAATGTTTCGTTGCCGTGGAAGATCATTGATGGCGCAAAGGTCTACCACCTTGTCGCAGAGGAAGTGAAACACGAGTTCGCTCCGGGCCTCGAAGCATTTTGCTGGGGGTTCAACGGTCGCGTGCACGGGCCGACAATCGAAGCGGTCGAGGGTGATCGCGTGCGGATTTACGTGACGAACAAATTACCCGCCGCGACGAGCATTCACTGGCACGGAATCGTTCTGCCCAACGGGATGGACGGGGTCAGTGGGCTTACCCAACCGCCGATTAAGCCGGGTGAGACGTTCAAGTACGAGTTCACTCTCAAACAGCATGGCACGCACATGTATCACTCGCATCACGACGAGATGACGCAGATGGCTCTGGGTTTGATGGGACTCTTCGTAATTCATCCGCGCAATCCAAAGTATCGCGTCGATCGCGACTTCGCCTTCCTGCTCAGCGAATGGCGGATCGATACCGGCACGATGCGCCCAAATCCAAGCGAGATGACCAACTTCAATGTTTTCTCACTGAACGCGCGCATCTTTCCCGGCACCGAGCCGATGGTGGCGAAGCTCGGCGACCGCGTCCGAATCCGGCTCGTCAACTTGAGCGCGATGGAGCATCATCCGATGCACATTCACGGACATAGCTTTCGCGTTGTTGAAACCGATGGCGGGCAAATTCCCGAGTCCGCGCAGCAGATCGAATCGACTGTGCTCGTTCAAGTGGGGAGCGCGCGGGCTATCGAATTCATCGCCGACAATCCCGGAGATTGGCCACTGCATTGCCACATGACCCATCACACGATGACTCAAATGGGCGACAAATTCCCGAATATGATCGGCGTCAAGAGCGGCGACCTGGATAAAAAAGTGCGCGCATCGCTGTTGCCCGGATACATGAGCATGGGCCAAACCGGCATGGCCGACATGGGGACGATGGGAATGCCCATGCCGCGAAACAGTCTCCCGATGATGGGCGGTCCCGGACCGTTCGATTACATTGCCATGGGGGGCATGTTCACCCTCCTCAAAATCCGGGATGGTCTTCAGACCTACGACGACCCCGGCTGGTATAAGAATCCAGAAGGAACGGTCGCGGCGCTCGCCCCGGCTGAAGACCTCCATCGCGATGGGATTGACGTGCCGGCGCCGAACACCGCACCAGCCCCCGAGC
>CATPCN010000070.1 GCA_955652855.1 uncultured Chthoniobacterales bacterium
GAAAAAATGGTACGGATAAAATTTTTCGGCGATCTCATGCGCGTGCCCGTACCAAATCGCTGACGGCAACAACGCGACTACCGCAAACAACCAAAGCGCAGGCTGTCGCACAAAATTCCATCGCCATTTTTCCCAGCAGAGAAACAAAAGTGGGAGACCGATCAGCGCCGTAGGCAGTTTGATCAAGATCGACAATGAAATTGCGACAGCCGCGGCGATTAGCGATTTCGCTTTCTCGCGGTCGATCCAGCGGACGAAGAAATAAAGGCCGATCACTGCGAGGCTGAGCGATGGAATGTCCGGCATGAACGCGCGGCTCGACACGATGCCAAGCGGCGCGAAGCTGTAGAAAATCGTCGCCCACGTCGCAGCGATGCCGCTGAAAATGTCGCGCACGAGCAAAAAGAAAAAGGGAAGCGCCGCTGCGAAAAAAACGACGGCCTGCATCCGCCCGATCCATTCGTGAACGCCACAGATCTTGTAAGAAAGCGCCGCGAGAAATGGCAAAATCGGAAATTCCGTGCCGACATATCCCGGCGCATCGCCCGCCCAATCAATTTGCGGATAAGCGAAGTGAAAACCGTGCGCGTAAAAATTTCGCGCGATTGCGGCGACGTCGCTTTGCCGCCAGCTCCAGTTGTCGATGTACGGCTGGTGAATCGCAATCAAACGAACAGCGACGGCGACGACCGCGATCGCAATCAGCACAATTTTATGTCGATCTTGCGCCGCGGTCATGGATCGCGTCTTGACAAACGCCCGAGGCAAAGTCAATCGAGTAAGAGGGGCAATTAGCTCAGGCGTTGTAATTTTATGAGACTGAACGTTTCAAAGTTTCTTCGGAATCGCGCGGTATTTGCGGCGCTTCTTCCCGCCTTTGCGTTTTTCGCTGTAGCCGCAACGAACGCCGAGGAAGAACCGCCGCCCGCTGCTGAAGTGGTGGATTACACGGCACTGCTGCCGCTCTTGCCCGATGGTCCCGAAGGTTGGACCGCGGACAAGGCCGAAGGCTCCACCGAAGATGTCGGCGGATTCAAGATCACGGATGTCCACCGTGATTACAAAAAGGGCGAAGCCGACAATGCGCCCACCACTTCGATTAGCATTCTCGATTCAGCCGCGAATCCGGAATATGTCGCAGCCACGACGGCCGCGTGGAAGTCGAATGCGGAAACAATGGAAGGCTACACAAAATCGGTCACGATCGATGGTCTGCCCGGTTTCGAGACTTTCGAGAACGAAGGAAAGCACGGCACGCTTTGGGTGATGGTGGCCAAGCGTTATTTTTTACAAATCGAGACGCGCGGTCAGGATGCGAAAGAGCTGCGCGAATGGCTTAAACGCATCGATCTAAAAAAATTGGCTGTGATAAAATAGCCACGCTTATTGTCGCTCCGCCTCGCCCGTCATCGGCACGAAGCGAACGGGCAAAACGGCCGTGTGCCGCAGTTCGCCGTTTTTCTTTTCGAGAAGATACAGTTCCTGATCGAAACCGCTGCCGACTGGTACGATCATCCGCCCGCCTTCTTTTAATTGTTCGGTCAGTGGATTAGGAATTCGATCGGGCGCGCAGGTCACGATGATCGCATCGAACGGCGCGTGCTCCGGCCATCCTTTGTAACCATCGCCCGCTGTGATGTGCACATTCTTGTAGCCGAGGCGTTGCAACGTCTCCGCAGCTTGCGTGGCGAGCGGCTCGATGATCTCAATCGAATAAACTTCCGCCACCAGCTCCGCCAGAATCGCTGCTTGATAACCTGAGCCGGTGCCGATCTCCAATACGCGATCGGTTTGCTTCGGACGGATTTGTTCTGTCATAAACGCAACGACAAACGGTTGCGAAATTGTCTGGCCGTAACCGATCGGCAGCGGATGATCGCCGTAGCTGTCTTCACGCAAGGCTTCGGGGACAAATTCCTGGCGAGGCACTTTCGCCATGGCTGCAAGGACGGGAGCGTCAATCATTCCGCGGGGCGCGATTTGTTCCTTAATCATACGCTCACGTTGCTGCGCAAAGCGATCATCGACTTGCGCCCGCGGTGGACGACCGCAACTCGCGACCATGAACAGCACAACGATCAGCCATTGCCAAACTCGTCCCACCCGACAAAGTCTTTGTCATTCCGAGCGAAGTCGAGGAATCTCTCGCTGATAGAAAATGGACGAACGCAAAACTCCCGAGCAACGCGCAACGATGAGCGACATCGAACGCCTGCGCCACTCGGCCGCGCACGTACTTGCGACGGCGTCGTTTGTCATCCCGAGCGAAGCGAGGGATCTCCCAAGCAATGAGTGACGACCGCAAAACTCCCGAGCAGCGCGCACAGATGACAGACATCGAACGTCTCCGTCATTCGGCGGCGCATGTTCTGGCGACCGCGATTTTGAAAATCTGGCCGGAAGCGCAATTCGCTGCGGGACCGCCGGTCGAGAACGGTTTTTATTACGATGTCGATCTTCCGCACCGCATCTCGCCGGAAGATTTCGAAAAGATCGAGGCGGAGATGAAGAAGGAGATCAAAGCGAACCATACGTTCGAACGCGTGGAAGTTTCGCGCGACGAAGCGCTCGCCATGGCGAAACGCGGTGAACTCGGCGCGCTCGGCGCGAGACCCGAGCCATCGAAGTACAAGATCGACATAATCGAGAACATTCCGCCTAACGAAACGATCTCTCTCTATCGCAACGGCGAGTTTGTCGATCTTTGCGCCGGGCCGCACGTCATGCGCACGGGCAATATCGGCGCGTTTCGCCTAACGAACGTGGCGAGCGCTTACTACAAGGGCGACGAAAAGAATCCGCAGCTACAACGAATTTACGGTACTGCGTTCAAGAACAAGACGCAGCTCGACGAATATCTCGCCATGCTCGAGGAAGCGAAGAAGCGCGACCATCGCAAGCTCGGTAAGGAACTGGAGATTTACATCATCGACGACGATGTCGGTCCCGGTTTGCCGCTTTGGCTTCCGCGCGGGGCCGCGATGATCGAAGAACTTGAGAAGCTCGCGAAAGAAACCGAGTTCGCAGCCGGATATCAACGCGTTCGCTCACCCCACATCGCGCGCGAAAGTCTCTACAAAAAGAGCGGTCATCTCCCCTACTACGCCGAATCGATGTTTCCGCCGATGGTCCTTCGAGACGAGCCTGAGATTGATGCTTCTCTTGCAGAAGCAGACAAGGAGTTTAGCGCTGAGTTGGCTGAGATACGCGATCTTCTAATTAAGAGCGGTCAACTTCCCGCGGCCAAGGTCGGATCTCAAGATCCCGACTTAATTCGCGAGAAACTAAATGCAGTTCGCGCATCTGCTTCGACTGAGCTCGCGAAATCGATCGAAGAAGCTTCTTGGATGGCTTTGTCCCACGATTTGCTTTTCACCTACGCGGGCAAGCCCGATCGCTACTACCTCAAAGCGATGAACTGTCCTCATCATCACAAGTTGTTTGCGGCCATTCCTCGCAGTTATCGCGATCTGCCGTTGCGGCTGGCGGAGTATGGGACGTGTTATCGCTACGAGCAGAGCGGCGAGTTGTTCGGACTCATGCGCGTGCGCTCGATGCAGATGAACGACGCGCACATTTACTGCACGCCGGAGCAGTTCGAAGCGGAGTTCAACGCCGTGAACGAGATGTATCTGAAATATTTCAAGCTCTTCGGGATCGAGAAATATCTGATGCGTTTTTCCACTCACGATCCGTCAAAGCTTGGCCAAAAATTTGTCGATGAACCGGAGCTTTGGAAACAAACGGAAGTAATGACAAGAAACGTGCTAAAAAATTCCGGGATCGATTATGTCGAAGTACCGAACGAAGCCGCGTTTTATGGACCAAAGATCGACGTGCAAGCTTGGAGCGCGATCGGTCGCGAGTTTTCCATCGCAACGAACCAGGTCGATTTCGCGCAGCCGCGTCGGTTCGATCTTCGTTACAAAGATCGCGACAACACTGAGAAGGTTCCTCTCTGCATTCACCGCGCGCCGCTCGGAACGCACGAACGGTTCATCGGATTTTTGATCGAGCATTACGCCGGCAACTTTCCGCTCTGGTTATCTCCCGAGCAGGTGCGAATCCTGACGATCGGCGACGACGCGAAGCTGGTTGATTATTCCATGTCGATCTTAAACGAGTTGCGCGCACATCGAGTTCGCGCCGAGATCGACAAGAGCACCGATCAAATCAACGGCAAAATCCAGCGCGCCGAACAAATGAAAGTGCAAACCATGTTCGTGATCGGCAAGCGCGACATGGAAGCCGACGCCATCAGCGTGCGCGTCCACGGCAAAGGCAATCTCGGTGCAAAACCGCAGACCGAAGCCGTTGCCGAAATTTTATTATCGATCAAAGAACGGCGGGCGTAGTAATCTCGGACAACATGCAATTGCACCCCGCTCGTTTATCTTTTTTCCTTGCCGTTTTGGTCATCGCTACCGGCGTCACGATTTTCGCGCAGAACGACCCGCAGACCGCGATCGCGAAGAAGCAGGCCGAACTGGAACGGCAACGAATCGAGCTCGAGAAAAAAAGCTTGGAGTTGCAGCAAAAAGAACTCGATCTCGAGAAAGCGCGGCAGGAATTCCAGGCACAGCAGAGTGGCCGATCGCTCAGCATCAATCTTTCCGGCGACGTGCTCTTTGATTACGACAAAGCCACACTAAAACCCGCGGCCGAAGAAGCGCTCAAGAAAGTTGCGGTCGTTCTCTCACAATTCCCCGAGAGCAAGGTGACCATTGAAGGTTACACCGATTCCAAAGGGCCAAAGGCCGTGAACATGCAGCTTTCGCGCGAGCGCGCGCAGGCCGTGCAGAATTGGCTGGTCAAAAACGGCGGCGTTTTAGCCACGAATATTTCCAC
>CATPCN010000071.1 GCA_955652855.1 uncultured Chthoniobacterales bacterium
CCGTAATAAGTCGTGTCCTGACTGATCAAATTGATCTCCTTCACGCCTTCGGCGACCAGCGCGCGGATCTCCGCGAGCACAGACGATGGCGGACGGCTGCGATGTCGGCCCCGCATTTGCGGAATCACGCAAAAACTGCACGGATGATTGCAGCCCTCGGCAATTTTCAGGTAAACAGAATGCGAGGGCGTAAGCCGGAAGCGCGGCGTGTCGTAATCAGGGATGTAAGTCGGCCGCGAAGTTACGAAGCTTTTCCCGGGATCAATCTCGCCGCCGACAAGATCGACAATAATATTTCCAAGCTGCGTGACTTGATCGAGTCCGATGAACGCGTCCACTTCCGGCAATGCGTCGCGCAACTCGCGCGAGAAACGTTGCGCCATGCAACCGCTCACAATCAATTTCTGCCCGGCCTTTTTGTTCTCCGAACGCTTTCGGAGCTGATGCGCCTCGAGAATCGCGTCGATCGATTCTTCCTTCGCCGAATCGATGAACGCGCACGTGTTGATCACGAGCACATCGGCTTCGTCCGCGCGCGAAGTGATTTCCATTCCGTGTTCGAGCACGCTGCCGAGCATGATCTCGGCATCGACGAGATTTTTCGCGCAGCCGAGGCTGATCATGCCGACCTTTTTCGGCGCGCTCCGATTTTCCACGAGCGAGCTACTCAATTTTAAGATCGGCATCGCTGTTCGAAACGGTCTTGCCGTTCTTCTTGATCTGCACCGCTTCGCGATCCAAAACGCGAATTGCAATCCGTTGTCCCTCGAAATGAAGCGCGCCTTCTGACGGCGAAACCCATTGTTCCAACGCGGGATTCTGATCGTCGTTGTTCACGACCACTTTGATGTAGGTTTTCTTGAGCGGACGAATGTCGATTCGAGTCGGCCCCGAACCTTCCGCGCCCGGCGAAGGCGCGACGCCAGCTTGCGCGAGATCTTCGGGATGCACCGGCTCGGCGCGACGCACTTCCGGCTGACTTGGCGCCGCGGACGCGACCGGCGTTGCCGCAGCGATAACTGGTTTGGTCGACGGCGTCGCGGCAGCGGCGGTCGTGCTCGTCATTTTCCCCGGCGGGTTCTCCACGGCCACGGCGCGCGGCGCTACAATGTTTCCCGGAGTCGGTATGGTTTCGGGCCGGACATTTTGCGATTGAGGCGCGAGCCGGTGAATATCGAGGATCAATTTCATCACGAAAAAACCGACGAGCACCGCGATGAACCCGAGGACAAGCGGCAGCACCGGAGCTTTCGGCCCGGAACTTGCCTTGCGCGCGACAATGGTGCGGCGCGGTTTCGGCGCGGGATGGCCCTGCAAATACGAATAGCCATCCACCGTCATTTGCTCGGAAGTTTCAAACATTTCGAGATACGAACTCACGTCGACGTTAAGAAACTTGCCGTAGATCTGGAGAAAGCCTTTTGCGTAAGCGAGACTGGCGAAATGCGAAAAGTCTTCCGCCTCAATTTCGGCCAGATGTGACGGGCGGATCTTGGTCATCCGCGCCGCTTCATCAAGCGTGAGGTTTCGCGCGATTCGCGCGTCCTGCAATTTTTTGCCGAGACCTTCCATGGAAAAATTTATGTCGATCTAAACCGCGGCGTCGAGATCGACGAGAATCTCGCGCGGCTTCGCGCCTTCGCCGGGCCCCAATATGCCGCGCTGTTCGAGAATATCAACGATGCGCGCGGCCCGCGTGTAGCCCAGCCGCAATCGCCGCTGTAAGAGCGAAGTCGACGCGCGTTTTTCCTGCCGAATGATCTCGAGACATTTCTCCACGAGCTCTTCGTCTTCGTCGGTCACATCTTCGGCGGTTGTCGACGTAGCCTGCAACTTTTCGTGCATCACCCTGTCGAATGCGGGCGGACTTTGCGCGGAAACAAATTTCACGACCCGATGAATTTCCTCGTCGGTCACGAGCACGCCTTGCGCGCGAATCAATCGTGACGTGCTCGGCGAAAGGTAAAGCATGTCGCCTTGCCCGAGCAGCCGGTCAGCGCCGTTTTCATCGAGAATCACGCGGCTGTCGATCTTGCTCGCGACTTGAAACGCGATCCGGCTCGGAATGTTCGCTTTGATTACGCCGGTGATGACGTCGGCGCGTGGCGTTTGTGTGGCGACGACGATATGGATGCCGGCCGCGCGCGCCATTTGCGTGATGCGCGCGATCGCGCTCTCCACATCAGCCGGCGCGGTCTGCATGAGATCGGCCAGCTCGTCGATGATCATGACGATGTAGGGAATTTTGTCCGGAATTATGAGTTCATCCTCGCGCGGAACTTTTATGTCGATCTTGTCCGCTTTGTCGGGCGATTCGTTTTCAAGATCGACATCTTTTTTTTGCAACGGACGCGCGTTGAAGCTCGTGATGTTGCGCACACCGGCGTGCGCGAAAATCTTGTACCGTTTTTCCATTTCATCGATCAGCCAACGCAGCGCGAGCAAAACCTTTTTTGGATCAGTCACGACCG
This sequence comes from uncultured Chthoniobacterales bacterium, assembly GCA_955652855.1. The sequence continues at coordinate 2,472 of CATPCN010000071.1, forward strand.
GAAATACGAGATGCGGGAGTGTGTTGTACATCTGCATCTCGACCACTTTCGGATCGATCATGATGAAGCGCAGTTCTTGCGGCGTGAAACGAAAGAGCATGCTCGCGATGAGCGCGTTGATGCAGACGCTTTTGCCGCTGCCGGTCGTTCCGGCGACGAGCAGGTGCGGCATCTGCGCGAGATCGGCGATGATCGTTTTGCCGTAAACATCTTTGCCGAGCGCGAGCGGAAGCTTGACGCGTGTTTTCGCTTCTTCCCAATCCTGCGATTGCAAAAGCTCGCGCAGCGTTACTTTCACTTTGCGCGTGTTGGCCAGTTCGATGCCGACGGTGTCCTTCCCCGGAATCGGCGCGAGAATGTTGATGCGCTCGGCGCGCGTGGCGCGGGCGAGATCGCGCTCGAGGCTCACGATTTTGTCAACGCGCACACCTTTGGCCGGATAAACCTCGAAGCGCGTGATGGTGGGACCTTTCGTGATATCGCCGGCCGCAACCGCGATGCCGAATTGTCCGAGCGTTTCGATGAGCGTTTGCTGAATGCGTTGCAGCTCCGCCGGATCGGCCGCGGTTCTTCCCTCGGTGTCGTGTTCCTCGAGCAGATCCAATCCGGGCAGCGTGTAATTTTGCACATCCCAAGTTCGAGTCGTTAGGCCGCGCGAACTTGTCGATCTTTCCCCGCCGGTGCGCAGCTCTGACAGCGTCGGTTTCTTGCGGACCGGCGCGGGCTCGTTCGGCAGCGCGGTGGTGTCGACC
>CATPCN010000072.1 GCA_955652855.1 uncultured Chthoniobacterales bacterium
GCCTGCAAGAGGAAGAAGAGGGCGTCACGTGCAATACCGAAGGACGCGTCCTGCACATCCAGCGCGCAGTGACTCCCCCACAAAACGCGCGGGCCGATTCGGAAATTATCTGTGAGCTTGCCGGCCGGCTCGGCAAAGCAAAATATTTCCCGTTTACTTCACCGCGGGAAATCTTCGAGGAACTTCGTCTCGCCTCGCGGGGCGGGCATGCCGATTACTACGGTATAACCTACGAGAAGATAGATCTGCAGAAAGGAGTGTTCTGGCCTTGTCCGGAACTTGACCACCCTGGAACTCCGCACCTGATTCAGGACGGCGTTTCATTCTTCCCCGACGGGAAATGCCGGTTTAACTTGGCCGAGTGGCGTGAGAGCGGCGATCCAGTCAGTGATGAATTCCCGATCTTTCTTACTACCGGGCGCGTCATCAGCCAATACCTGTCCGGCGCGCAGACGCGCCGGATCGGCGGACTTGTGGATATGTATCCGGAGCCGCGCGTCGAGATCCATCCGAAGCTTGCGGAACAGTATGGAATTGCCGATAAAGCATGGGTCACTGTGATGACACGCCGTTCACAGATGACGCTCCAGGCCAGCGTCGTCCGCACCATTCGTCCCGATACCGTGTTTATTCCCTACCATTGGCCGGATCTGCAGAGCGCTAACCAACTCACGCATCGCACTCTCGATCCGCGCAGCAAAATTCCAGAATTTAAAGTATCGGCCTGCAGGATACGGATTACCGACGCCCCTCCGCACTGGGCTCCTCGCGAAAGCTTGGTTCAGATCGATTCGCCGCCCGGAATTCCTTCTGCCGAAGGAGCCCAGAACTAATGTTTGGATACGAATTCTACGTCGATCCGTCGCGTTGTATTGGCTGCCAGTCCTGCGTGAAGGCTTGCGAAGAATGTGAAACGCACCGTGGACATTCGATGATCAACTTTGATTTTATCGACCGTGCGGAAACAATTGAGACTGCGGCGTACGTCTGCTGGCATTGTGACGATCCCACCTGCGCGCAAGTTTGTCCGGCGGACGCAATCAAGAAAGGCGAGGACGGCATCGTGCAGTCCGCGCTAAAGCCCCGCTGCATCGCGTGTTCCAACTGTGTGCTGGCGTGTCCGTTTGGTATTCCTAAACTGATTCCTGAGTACGAACAGATGATGAAGTGCGATATGTGTTATGACCGTACTTCCATCGGGAAAAAGCCGATGTGCGCCACGGTATGTCCCAGTCAGGCGCTCTCTTATATGCGGCCCGAAGATATTGCGGCGCGGCGGGAGACGCCGTCGAACGTCTTCTACTTCGGGAATCAGAGGATCACCACACAGGTTTATATGATGACGCCGCCGGACGCCGACTCGGTCAGGCTCGACATAACGGAATTCATGTGGGAGAACCCAAATGGAAGATAACAGCTTACTGTCAGCAGATAAGACGAGCGAATCCGTGCCGCTTTGGCGCGATGAATTCTCCGTGTCAAAATCGGGCGAACGGTATGTAAACCGCCGCCAACTCGCGAAATTTCTTACCCTGACCAGTCTCGGAATGTTCACGGGGAACGCCTGGATAGTCGCGCGGACCTGGTTTCACAAAAAGCCCATTTACACTCCCAGCGTCGTTGCGCGAATCGGCGAAATCCCGGTGGGCGGAGTCAAACTTTTCCAGTATCCACCGGGCGAGCAGTGCATCATGGTGCGAACTTCGGACGATACGTATGTTGCTTACAGCCAGAAATGCACACACCTCTCGTGTGCTGTGTTCTATTCCCGGGAGAATAAGCGGATTGAGTGCCCGTGCCATCAGGGTTACTTTTCGGTGGAGAGCGGATCCGTCTTGCAGGGGCCGCCGACGCGTCCGCTGCCGCATGTCGTGCTGCGGCGGGATGGCAGTGAATTGATTGCCATGGGGATGGAACCGGAGGTCTGATGACAACTCCGGATGCCGATCCGCAACGCAATCGAGTCCTGGCGGCGATTGATGCCGTCACAGCGCTTCTTGTCATCCTGCTTGTCGTGCAGATCTGGCTCTTGTCCGCTACTCTCGACACTGTTCTCGCCGGTCATGCCGAACCTGCTTTGCCCGCCGCCGCAGTTTCAGGGTTGCTTAGCTTGACCTGTCTTGCTCTGTACCAATTCATTCGCCGTGTCGATCGCAGCGTTCGTTCCGGCCGGTAGACACATCATGCAAACTGAAAAAGTCTCCGCCCGGAAAGCCTTGCAGGCCACCAAACTCTTCGCCGCGCTAAATGACGTGGAACTCATCTCCCTGGCGGAGCGTTCGAGCTTGCGCTCCTATGCGGCAGGAGCAACATTGTTTTCCGAGGGCGAACCCTGCGAAGGACTCTTCATCGTCGTCACAGGCCGTGTTCGGGTTTTCAAGACGTCCGCAGGAGGCCGTGAACAGGTTCTCACCATTGAAGGGCCGGGTGCTTCGATTGCCGAACTGCCGGTCTTCGATGGCGGCGCCTATCCAGCTTCAGCCTCAGCGGTGGAACCGTCCGAGTTCCTCTTCGTGCCCAGTATCGGCCTTCAGACGATCTGTCTCGAACACCCCCAGGTTTCACTGAAGCTGCTGAAAGTCGTGGGGGCGCGTCTACGCAGATTGGTTGGAATCATTGAAGAACTCTCGTTCACCACTGTTCGGCAACGTCTGATTGCATGGCTGCTGCGCGAAGCCAAGGCGCAGGGCCGCGACACGGAACGCGGCGTGACGTTTTCCTTATCTACCAGCCACCAGGAACTGGCGTCTCATATTGGTACCGTCCGCGAACTGGTGTCGCGCAACCTGGCAAGGCTTCAGGCACAAAGTTTCATTGAGATGAACGGCCGCGAGATCATTATTACCGATCAGGAAGGGCTGGAGTCCGATCTCGCCTGTGGAATTTAAGTTCTGGTTAGTGACTTTAGTCACTGCGCGGCGGCTGCCTCGGCAC
>CATPCN010000073.1 GCA_955652855.1 uncultured Chthoniobacterales bacterium
AGTCCGGCCACGAGCCGGCCGAGATGGTCAACGCGCAACACCAGATGTTTGCCGCCGCGGGCAATGTAGACTGTCCGCGACAGCAAGACCTGGCCCTCTTCGGCCTCGACGACAGTACAACGAGACTGACGCGCGAGATTCTCGGCCAAAGAGCGCGTGAACTCCGCCGGCATGTGTTGCACAACCACAATGCGCGCCACTCCGCCGATCAAAAAAGCGCCGAGCGCCCCGACCCAGCCATTCCAAAGAAATCCCAGCACAGTGGGGAAGACGAAGCTAACGAGAACGGCGATCAAATGAATATATCGATGTTGCCACTGTAAGAGCGGATCTTTTTGCAAATCGGCGATGTTATCAAACGGCTCATCGTTCTTTAGTTTGAACAACAGCCATCCGATGTGCGCGTAGAAAAAACCTTTCGCGATGCAATACGGATCTTCATCATGATCGACATGCTTGTGGTGACGTCGATGTTCGCTGGCCCACAGGAGGACGGAATTTTCAAACGCAGCCGCGCCGAAAATCAGAGTAAAAAGCCGCACCGGCAATCTGGCTTGGAAGGTAATATGAGAGAAAAGCCGGTGATAACCGAGCGTGATGCTTACGCCTGTCGCGGCGAGAAACGCGAGAAAGGTCGACACTTGAAACCAGTCGATCCCGAAATGCCAAATGTAAGCCGGCACGGCGGTGAGAGTGAGAGCAAACGTTCCGATCAGGAACGAGCTGGTTGTCCAATTAATGCGATCGGTGGGGAGACGGAGGATCATGAACTGTGGTTGTGTGCGCCTCGACAAGACAACCCGGGGTATGATTGTCGGTAAGACTTGGTTGACTGATCGAGTTGCACCTTGTTTGGAAACGCGGACCGCGCGTCTGGATTTTTCCGCGGCAGAGGGCCAGGTGTGCTTCGATTAACGAGACGCCTAACGAACTACTTGCGCGCTGACATTGTCCACGCAAAAGGAGCAAAAGTCAAACCAGACGCCTTTTGAAATACGCCTGGCTTGATGTGCGGCACGCCAATCGCGCGCGCGGGTCGGCGCGCGTCGATCGGGTTAAATCTCTGGCTAAAGAGAAATCAAGTCGTGCTCGTCGCGCTGCTGCCTGTGGGAGCGAAGCCGATTATGAGCGAAACCAACGCGATCCCGACGTGAAGATAAGTGTCGGCGGGATTATTGGAGACCATGCCGAGCACCGGTCCTTCGGGATTCATGAAACCGAGCACCGCCACGAGCGCATAAACCACACCGAAGCCACGGAAATAAATCCGTGATGCGCCCATGCTGGTCATGCCGGCCCAGAGGGCGACCGCGCCAGAAAGCAGATGGACGACGTTGTGCGCCATGTTCACGTGAAAGATTCCGAGCAGCATCTCGTCTTTCGTAATGCTGGGGACGAACCCGAGCACACCGATGAGCAGAAATACCACACCGAACAGAGTAGCGAGTGTTTTAGTCATATTGCGATTTTGTTGAGTTGAACCAACAGCCCGCCATCCTGACCGGGAGGCTTTCATTTGGCAAGAAATCTCTCGAGACCGTCCAGATTCCCGGTTTGAAATTTTATCGCGCCGGCGACACGCTCAGTGTGTGAGTGTGGGGACGCAGCGTATTTGCTTTGACCAAGGAACCTACTGGCTAACGCGATTTGTTATTCTCCGCCTGCTCGGATTGCTCTACGCGGTCGCGTTTTTGGTCGCGGCGAACCAAATCGTTCCGCTGATCGGTGCATATGGATTGCTGCCCGTAGGCATATTTCTCGATCATGTGCGTAACGTGCTTGGATCGACATTCGCCGGATTTTTGCGACTACCGTCGATCTTTTGGATCAGTCACTCGGACGCTGCGCTCGTTGTGACGGCGTGGATCGGCGTCGCGCTGTCATGCCTGGTGCTCGCCGGTTATGCGAACGCAATCTTACTCGCCGTTCTCTGGGTTCTTTACATGTCGTTTGTCCACGTCGGCCAGGAGTGGTACGGCTACGGCTGGGAAGTCCAGCTTCTCGAAACTGGTTTCTTGTCGATCTTTCTTTGTCCGCTGCTCGACATGCGACCGTTTCCGCGGCGCCCCCCGCCACTCGTCATCTTCTGGTTGTTTCGCGCGTTGATTTTCCGAATCATGCTCGGCTCGGGTCTGATCAAAATTCGCGGCGACGCCAGCTGGCGCGATCTCACCGCGCTTTATTATCATTTCGAAACGCAGCCGATCCCGAATGGCTTGAGCCGCTGGTTCCATTTTCTGCCGCGCGGGGTGTTGCGGGCTGGCACCTTGTTCAATCACATCGCGGAACTGGCGGCGCCGTGGTTTGTTTTCTGGCCGCGCATCGCACGTTACATCGCGGGAATCGTCATCATCGCGTTTCAGATTTCGATCATTTTCGGCGGAAACCTTTCGTTTTTGAATTGGCTTACAATTCTGCCCGCGCTCGCCTGCTTCGACGATCGCGCGTGGTCGAAGATCTTTCCTCGGTTTTTGACTCGGCGCGCGGAACAAGCGGCCGCGCGCGCGGAAATTTCATTGTCGATGTTACGGATCTCATGGGCGATGGCGGCGATCGTCGCCGTGCTGAGCATTCAACCCGTGCTCAATATCTTTTCCCGGCTTCAAATCATGAACACGTCGTTCGATCCGCTCGATCTCGTGAACACTTACGGCGCATTCGGTGCAGTCGGAAAAGAGCGATTCAATGTGATCTTTGAAGGAACGGAGTCAGATTTTCCGACCGAGAATGATTGGAAAGCGTATCCCTACAAAGGTCTGCCCGTCGCCTTAGATCGACAGCCGCCGCAGATCGCGCCATATCAATTGCGACTCGATTGGCAGATGTGGTTCGCCGCCATGGGAACGCCCGGCCAATATCCGTGGACCTTCCATCTCGTCTGGAAACTTCTGCACAACGATCGCGACGCGCTTAGTTTGTTCGCGAGCAATCCATTTCCGGAGAGGCCGCCGCGTTATGTTCGCGCGATGTGGTACCGCTACAAATTCGTGCCGCCGAATCGCGAAGGCCGCTGCTGGAGGCGCGACGAGCTCGGTGAATGGTTGCCGCCGCTCTCAGTGGATACTCGCGAATTTGTTCAGCTCTTGAAAAATGTCGGCTGGATCGACAATCAAAACCGAGATCGCTCAAACTAAGATCGACATATTTTCGTCGAGCAAATTGCAGCGAATCTTAAACCGATCTCGCACAAATCGTACGGGCAGCGAGCATTCGCATCGTCGCTGATTCCTGCTATAGCGGATTTGTGATGGACACTTCTCATCATGTCGACAAACCGGAGCCGCGGTGACAGGCGTTGCTTGCGTTCCTCGCAGTCGGCGGAATTTATGTGGCGCTGCCCAGCTCGCTCATCGTCGGCCCCACTTGGTTGCTGCCTACTGTGATTGTCGTTTTGCTCGTGCCAACGGTGGTGAGCCATCGCACCGGCCAACGCTCGCTCAACCGGGCGCTCGGTCTTCTCATCAGCGCGATTACTACCATTGCTTTAATCGGATCAGTTATTTTGCTGGTGAGGTTGCTGCCCTCACACAAAGAAGATCCAATCCGGCTACTCTTGTCGGGCGCAGAGCTCTGGTTGACGAACGTGCTGGTCTTCGCGCTTTGGTATTGGCGACTCGACGGCGGCGGGCCGACCGTGCGGCACGAGCGCAAAGATTTCGGCAGCACCAGCTTTTTGTTTCCGCAAATGCAGATCCCACAAGATGAGAGTCCCCAATTTGAATGTACACGTTGGCGTCCGCGTTTTGTTGATTATCTCTTCGTTGCTTTCACTCAGAGTTCAACGTTCGGTCCCACCGATGCGCCGCTTCTCGCGCGGTGGGCAAAAATTTTTGCGATGGTCCAGGTCTTTATTTCCCTCAGCATTGTCATTCTCCCGATCTCGCGCGCCGTCGGTGTCCTGTAGTTCTTTCGAAATTTCGCTACAATTTCAGCGATGGCCGAGATTGCCGAAAATTTAGAACGCGTCCGCGTGCAAATTGCCGAAGCGGCACGGAAGGCGAATCGGCGGGCGGAAGATATCGATCTAATCGCTATTTCAAAAACACACGACGCCGAAAAAGCCCGCGCCG
>CATPCN010000074.1 GCA_955652855.1 uncultured Chthoniobacterales bacterium
CCCCTACATCGAGCGGCGCCGGCGCCTGCGCGAAGACCCCGCGTATGAGGTCCCCTACGAGCATCCCACGCTCCAGGCGGTCCTGAAGGACACGCTCGGCACGATCATTTTCCAGGATCAGGTGATCGAAGTGGCGGAGGCCTTCGCCGGCTTCACCGCGGGCGAGGCGGACGGGCTGCGCCGGGCGATGAGTCGCAAGCGCTCACAGGAGATGCTCCAGCGCCACCGCGAACGCTTCATCCTGCGCGTCGGCTTCGCGGATGGCGACGAGGCTGGGAATGTCGGCTCGCTCGGTTCGCATGGTTCTCGGTTGGCGGCCCGGTTGGGTCGCCGTGAGCAACCGCTCGGATGCCTCAAGTACCACCGGCGGACATCGATGACATAGGTCAAGGGTGTGGGTCGCGCTTCCGTACGCCTCCGGAAAGTCCGCGGTGAGAATGCGCGGGAGCGTGCCGCGGAATCCGTAGATCGCCTGGTCGGGGTCGCCCGCCACGACAAGGTTCGGTCGGGCTTCGGGGGGCGCGATCAGGCGGAGCAGATAGAACTGGGCCGGGTCGACGTCCTGAAACTCATCGACGAGGATGTATCGAAATCGGCTCCGCAGCTCCTGCAACAAATCGGAGTTGGACGAGAGCAGGCTGATCGCGTCTGCAACGAGGTCACGGAAATCGACCATGCCCGCTTCGGAGAGTCGGGCCTGGTACTTCGACATGACAATGGACAGCGTTTGGAGCCGCTTGCTGCCTGACGATTCGGCCGCGAGAGAAAGCGAGGCGGGATGGATGAGGTTCTGCTTCATGAGAGCAACGAAACGGAGCGCGTCCTGTGCGAAGGCATCCGAACGCCGCACCGGCTCGAGCTCGCCCAGCGAGCCATCGTTCATGTCGGCCAGCGTCCGGCGCATGACGAGCCATTCCTGGAAGCCGCTCAGCAAAAGGCGGCGAGGGTCTGGCTTGCGGTCGCGGAGCAAACGCCAGCAGAAGCTGTGAAAAGTCGAGATCCAGTCCTCGGCGTAGGAGTCGGGCAGGCGCTGATCAAGGCGGCGCTCGATCTCGTCAGCGGCCGCGGTCGAGAAGGTCAGGACGAGAATTTGGCCCCGCGATGCATGCCCGCCCTTCACCGCGTCGACGTACAGGTCGACGAGGGCGCGCGTCTTCCCCGTGCCTGGACCGGCGAGCACGCGTAGAGGACCGTTGATCTGACCGATTTCGAGTGACAAGAGCGAGACCTTTGGAAAGAGGCGGGCGACTTGATTATCCGCCCGGACTGCCGGCAGAGTCAGCCCCGCCTGTCAAGGCCGCGAGGTTGCAACACCGCCCCCACGCCTAACCAGCGTGGCCTCTGCGGCCTCTTGAGGGCAGGACACGCGTGAGACTATGTCGCGCGTGGCCAGGCGCGTGGTTGTCGTGTGCCTTCTTCTCATCCTTGGCGCTGGTCTCATTGCGGTCTCGCCCTATGGCGCCTTCGGCGTTCCTTTGGCGGCGGCCTGCTTGTGGCCGTGGCCCAAGATTCCCGAGCTCGGACTTCAAAGGCGCGACCTCGTATGGACGGGTTTCGCGATAAGCGTGGCGAGCGTAATCGCTACGTGGTTGGGTGGAAGCCAGTTCGACGGCCAGCTCTTGCACCGCGGCGATTTTCAGACGTACTGGTTCGGAGCTGTGATGGGAACGCGCTTGGGGTGGTCACATCTTTTTGATTCGTCGCTGCAAGCGCGGCTGTGGCCCGAGGTCGCGGGAAGCTCCACTCCATTCTTGCCATATCTCAACACCCCGCCACAGGCATGGGTGCTCGCACCCTTCTTATGGCTGCCGTACACGACCGCTTATGCGTTGTGGATCGTCCTGATGACCGTAGTTCTGGGCGCGGTCGTCGTATTGGTAAGCCCGCGCCCACGGCTGCCTGCCCTGAGCGTGCTGACCCTCGGATTGTGGGTGATTCCGTACACGCTGGCCAGCGGCGAGAATGCCGTGTTGCAAGCCTTTGCCGTGGTTGCGTGCTGGCGCCTTTTGGAGGGTCGGCGCGAAGGATGGGCGGGTATTGCCCTCGCGTTGGTCCTGGTCAGGCCGACAGCTACGTTTGCGCTGCCGCTTGCGGTGCTGCTGGCCGGTTACAGGCGCACGTTCTTTCTGTTTCTGATCATCGCCGTCGTTGTCGCGATCGCCAGCGCTATCACGCTCGGCCCGTCAGGCATCGGCGATTTCATTCGGCTCGGTCAAGAGGTCAGGCAGTCCCATCCCCGCGCGATCGACATGACGATCGGGGCGTTGATTCGACCCACATTTCTCGCGTTCGCGTTGGGGAGCGTGCTGGCGATTGGCTGCCTGTTCGTAGCCTGGAGGGCCGGCCGGCAGCCGGCCACCATCGTTGCCACCGGCGTGTTGGCCTCACTCTTCCTCACGCCGTACATCCACTTTCAGGACTTCGTCACGGTTCTCGCTGCAGCGGGTGTCGTTGCGGCTACAACAGGCCGATCATCGTTTGGAGTAATCGTTGTCGCTCTGCTGGTGCTCGCGCCTCCCGCGATGATTTTCGGTGGCCGGTGGGAACTGCTGCTCCTCGTGGTCGAGTTGTCGTGGCTCGCGTGGCTTGCATGGTCGTTGCGAGCTGGTAATCCCAAGACGTTTTCGTCCGCCCTCCCCATGACGTGACGCGGGGTCAGGTGTTGATGCAAGGACCATGCGGGCGAGTGGCGCGAAATGTGGGCCAGGGCGCGTTGGGCACCTCGACATAGCCTCCCGAATCGAGGTCGGAACGGTAGGTGTCCTGTGAAGAGACATCGACCACCAGGTCGGCGCAGCCGGTGGAAATGTCCCGGTGCACGTCCACGGCAGCCCTGGGCATGTAGGCGCTTCGCGTCACGACGTAACGAGATGCCGGTAACAGACCGCTGTCAACGTAAAGCCCAGGCCGGCCGCCCAGCACCTGCAGGCGGAGGTCCTTGGATCCTGCGAGCGTCCTGAGCAAAGCCATCTCTTCGTCTTGGCGCTTGACGTCCACGAAAAAGGCCTGGTATTCGCTCCAGCCCTCCATGCCGGTCACATAGAGAGCCCAGTTGGCGTAGTAGGCCGGCATCTCGTAGAACGCGTAGTTGTGCCGGACGAACCTCGGCGCGTCCGTGCCTGTCATCGCGGCCGCCTGCCACGCCGGCAGTATCAGAACAAGCTCGGAAGCGACGAGTAACGCGACGGCGGCTCCAGCCGTCGCCCAAACGCGGTGTCCCTGGCCGAAGCGTGCCGCGACGAGAGCGATCGTTATCGCCATCGGCGGGATCGCCTCGTGCACGAGGTGGGTATAAGCGAGCGGCGTGAGGCTCGAGCCTGCGATGCTCGCCGGCACCCAGATCGCGAGCAAGCGGCCGAACTCCGACTTCGCGATTCGCAGACTGATCGCAGCGACCACGCCAAGCACGACCAGCCGCACGAACATCGGATCCAGCGTTCCCCGATTCGCCTGTAAAAGGTATTCGTGGTCGCTCGGAACGACTATGGAGAAGTGCGCATCGAGTGCGCCGCCGAGCGACAGCACGAGTATGGCCAGCCCCAAGCTCGCGGCAGTGCCGAGGCCCACCAGCATTACGCGCAACACGCGTGGCTTCGCCGCCAGCAGCGGGACGAGGAGAGCGATTCCATCGACAAGAAAGGACGGCCGCATCACAAGGGCGATGCCTGCGAGAGCCCCGGCGACAAACAGCGCCGCGTACCGACCGCTGAACGACAGGAGGACCGCAGCCAGAAAGAACGGCAAGCCCGCTAGCTCAACGTTCATGAGATCACCGTCCATCGTCGGTAAGGACAGGACAAAGCCAGTGGTGATTCCAGCAAGGGCGGCGGCCCAAAGCGGCAGCGACCGCCGAGCAATCTCAAACGTCAGCACCGCAGTGGCGATCACGAAAGCGGTCGCGGCGAGCTGCACCACGATGTGGTGGTCGCGAGCGCCGGGGGCGAGGAGCCCCTGAAAGAGCCAGTAGATACCCGGTGGATGCAGGTCGTATGCACCCGCGTACAGGGGGATTCCTTTCGACGCGACCCACGCGACCGCTGTGAAGACGGTCTCGTCGTAATACCAGCGTGGCTCGGGCAGTGTCGGGATGCGAATCAGGGCAACGAACGCAGCGATGCCGATGGCAAGGCGCGTCGGAGACATCGCAAGCAATTTCACCTTGCCAAGATATTTGACTTAGTCGCGCGAAGGTTTCGTCGGACGCTTGAGTTCGAGGATGCGCGGTTCGTGCGATGCGACCGCGATCACCTCGTCGAAGACGTGAAGGGCTTCATCGCCTTCGAGAATGTCGGACAGGCGTACATACGCAGATTCGCCGCCGGGAAACACAAAAGTCGGCGTGCCGAAAACACCGTGCTCGGACACAGCACGTTGATGATCGCGCGCGAGCGCGTAGATGATCTGCGGGTCGGCCACATCTTTGCGAAACCGCTCGAGGTCCAGGCCTGATTCCGCCGCGACTTTTTCGACGACTCCAACGTCCTCGACATCGAGGTTGTCACGATGCTTTGCGCGCAGCAGCGGCATGTGGAAGTGGTCGAATTTGCGCTGGCGACGAGCCGCCTCCGCCGCTTTGAATGACAAGCGCCCCCGCACTTCCTCGGTGTCGGGAGCGTCCCAGACCGTCCAGCCATCCAGTTTGGAGTTCACCTGTGTCA
>CATPCN010000075.1 GCA_955652855.1 uncultured Chthoniobacterales bacterium
CCAAAGTGCTTCCGCGCAGCAGGGAGCGTGATTTCAGCGCGAGCAAAAAGTCCTGCTCGGTGGCCACCAGGTCCGGACTGAATATCGTGAAGAGTGGCTCGCCGGCGCGAACTGGTTTCCCAACCGAGTCGGCAAAGACCTCTTCGATATATCCGGAAACCTTGCTATGGATATGCGTCACACGCGTTTCGTCAACGCTGACCTTACCGGAAATCCGGAGCTCTTTGATCAGAGTTCCCATTTCGGCGGCGACCGAGCGCATGCCTATCAGTTGTTGCTTCTCTGGAGGCACGAAAATCGCGTTGCCTTGCGCAGATGCCGTTGGAGTTGCGGTGCTCGGACTGCCGCCGGAGGAAGGCTCGACTTTTCCGGGTTCGATTGCTGCCGCCGATCCGCCTGCCTTATCGAGCTTGACCAGCTTCATGCTGCAGATGGGACAATTACCCGGCTTGTCCGAATGAAAATCCTTGTGCATGGGGCAGTAGTACGCATCCTTAGCGTTTGAAGCTTCGCCCATCGTGCTCGTGGGCGTCGATTGTCGCCGAATCAGGCCGAAATACGCGAACGCGGCAACGGCAAGGACGAGGAGAGCACTCAGAGCTATTTTTAGAATCCGGGCTCGATTCATTGATTAACCTCCCGAAAAGGAACTAGTTCCTTGCCCACAATAGGTTCCAGGCGCGCGATGGCTTCTTCGTGGCGGGCGACTTCGTCGTAGTACTGCCGTTCCAGACTAATCAAGCTCGTTAGATTAGCCAGCAGACTCAGGAAATCGATGCTTCCAACCTCGTAGGCCGATACGGAGGAGTCCACAGTTAACGAGGCTTGAGGCATCAGCGTTGTCTTATACAAGCTCAAAATGCGCTCGCTACTTTGGATGGCGAGATATTGGTCCTTCACTTGATAGATGGCTTGTTGTTGCGCCGCTTGGTAGTTTTGTTTGGCCTCGTTGAGATGCGAATAGGATTCTTCGAGCGCGTAGCGCTGTTTGCGCCCGTAGTAAATCGGTATCTTCACGTTTACCGTCGCCATGTAGTAATCCGGAAAATTCGAGCCTGTGTGCTGCCATTGGAGCGCGACGCCGAAGTCCGGCCGGAAATCCTTCAAGCTGCGATTGATGCCGACCGCTCTGGCGTCCACCAGTTTTTGTTGGGCTCGCACGCGCGGAGAGTCGGCGGTGAATTTCAGCAATTCATCGAGGGGTACGGAAAACGAACTTGGTTGGATTTCACCTGGGGCGTGCAACACTACAGCAGGAACGGCCAACAGGGAGGCGATTTCCGCCTCGGCACGCTGACGCTTTTCGTTTAGCATTTCAACCTGCTGCTGCAGAGTGGAGATTTCGAGTTGGGCCTTGAGAACGTCTTGTTGCAGTCCCTTCCCGACCGTGTAGCGGTTTCGAGCAATTTCCTCGAAACGGCTGAGCAGATCATTGCTCTTGCGATTCAATTCGATGGCCTTGTTCACTGTGAGCCATTCGTAATACGCGACTTTGAGCCTTGCGACTCGATCCAACAGCACTGCGCGATAGTTCTGCTGCTCGCTCTCGGCTTCGCGCAGGGCCTCCTCGGAGGCAAGGGCAAGTTTACCCGGAAAGGGAAAGTCTTGCGAAACCCCGAAGGCCTGGTAGGCAAAGTCGCTGGCATTGAGGCGCGAGAGCGGATGACCGACGCCGAGATTCGTGTAGCTCGCCGTTGGTTCGGGCAGGGCGCCAGCTTGTGACGGGCGCTTCGTCGCCGCTTCGAAGCGCGATCGAGCGGCTTGAATCTCCGGATTGTTCTGCATCAGGCCGTCCAGTAGATCCTGCGGCCTCAGCGTCCGTTCTTCCGCATGCAAATTGGTAAGAACCAAAACAAGCATGCAGAAGTCACTCCTGTGCAATTTTGCAAGCATACGAACCTCCTCGATTGTTGAACTCAAAAATGGAGAGAGCGTGGCGACGTGTAGATACACGTCGGGTTTTGGATCAAATCAGAAGGGGTAAATTGAGGCGCGATTCCGGCGGCGAGCCTGGCGGCGAATGAATGTGCGAAAAAATGCCGGTCGTAAATTGCGGCGCTGGCAGGAAGATGGGCGCAACCGGTTCGATGAGTTCGAGGATCGGCAACGACTGAACGGGCGCATGGTGCGCAGCGCTCAAGTATTGTTGGGAATCCGGGACACTCTGACGGCAACAGTCGGAGTTCCAATTCGGAGCACATTTTCCTTTTGCGCAACAACAGGCGGCCTCGCGCGTCATTCCCGTAGCGCTGAAGCAGTCGAACGGCTTCAGAAGCAAGAGGAAACCAATCAGCGCCGCCGTGATGTGAACGCTACGCCGCATCTTCCTTTAATCTACCAAATCCCTTTATCATCGTTTCTTGCGTAGTGCGCTGCGCTGCGCTAAATGTGTGTGGGTCGAATTGTGGATGCTTGGGAAAGATATATACTTGCTGTTGCTGGGAGGCCGAGAAAACCTTGCGTCTAGCGCCGCGCCGTCCTTCCGCCCCCGGTCCCAGCATCGCAATGACTCCCGAATCCCTGAAAGAGAAGCACTCCTTAGCGCAAAAAAGGCTTCTCGATTTCCTTGAGGCCGATATGGATCTGTGCTTCACGATGCTCAGCACCGCTCACATAACATCCGATCCCGCGCACTACCGCTCCGCTTTGCGACACGTCAGTGAAGGACTGCTGACCATCCGGAAACTTTCAGGCAGAATCGAAGATCCCGAAGCGTGGATGTAAACGGCGGAGCAATAATAGACCACGAAGCGCCGCGTGAGCGGCGATTTGTGGCGGTCGAAAAGTAGACCACCACACTTCAGTTCCAGAACATTACAGGGTAGTTGTGTTTGTGGGACACCAGGAGGTGTACAAGG
>CATPCN010000076.1 GCA_955652855.1 uncultured Chthoniobacterales bacterium
CTACAGAGAAGAATTTCGCGGGCCGAAGGGGAAGAATGATTGAACTCCCGCCCTTGGGCTCGGCAAAGCACTGGCGGTCCTGATGTCTCCCGCTCGCCTGTATTGGAAACCGCGTGGGGTTATTGTGACTTCGCTCTTGATCTTTCAGAGACCCCCGCTATCTCGCGGGAACGCCATATTTCCGGAGAATCTCGCGGACTCGATCAATAGGAATCGATTCAACGGTGACGCCATTTGCCGTAGTGGTTGTCGCCATCAATAGTGAATTGTAGACAGCTTCTTCAGTTGCTTCTAGCGCCGCCTCGAAGAGCGGTGATACTTCGTCGCCGGATAGCGTTTCCGGCGCTATGGTCCTAGCGTTGCTGAACTTTATGCGCGCGGAAGTAGCTGTAGAGAAGGCGATGGCAAAGTCTCCGCTACCATTAGCGAACGATGAGCCCGTTCGTGCGAGCCCAAAGACGGCCCTTGTGGCAAGGCGCTGGCACTCGTGGCCGGACAGCGGTGCATCCGTTGCGACAACGATCATGCACGAACCGTCGTGGTGTCCAGGCGCGTAATCATGTTTCTGCAGCTCCTTGCCGACTGGAACGCCGTCCATAGCCAGAACGCCTCCGAAATTCGTTTGGACCAAGACACCTAAGCGATAGCCACCGAATTCTTTTGGTAACACGCGCGAGGATGTTCCGATTCCTCCCTTCCAGCCGAAGCAAACGGTACCGGTACCAGCTCCGACGCTCCCCTCCTCAACGGTGCCACTGGCTGCGCTGACGATCGCCTTGAGAACGTGTTCGGATGTTACATGCCTTCCGCGAATGTCGTTCAAGCGGCCGTCATTGGTCTCACCCACTAGAGCATTAACAGAGGCAATCTTTTCGTTTCCGGGCTGCTCGATCGTCCAAGCGACAACCGCCTCCATTGCCGTCCCGACGCTCAAGGTATTCGTCAAAATTATGGGTGTCTCAATCGTCCCTAGCTCTTGTACCTGGGTTGAACCAGCAAGCTTACCAAACGCGTTTCCCACGAAGACTCCACCTGGAACTTTATCTTGAAAGAGGTTGCCACTGTGAGGCAGGACTGCAGTGACACCGGTACGAACGTTACTGCCCGCTACTAAGCTCACATGACCAACCTTTACGCCGGTGATATCAGTGATGCAATTCAGCGGACCCTGAGCGAAGATCCCCGGGGAAAGCCCAAGATCACGAGCACGTAGGCGATTCGTGCCGGACGCGCGCATTTTCACGACTTGTAGGGAAGCAAGCATCCTGACGAGGAACTCTAGACGCGTCATTATTCATTAACAGTAGTTCAGAGACGAGGAAAAGTCCAGAAGCGTGGATCGTTCAGCTTAGTTGTGGCCAAGAGTTCGACTTACCGCCTCTGTTTGCTGATTTGAACGGGCGCGCCCCGCATCTTAAAGGGTTGTCGTCCGAACTCCCAACCCACATGGTATCTGTTGGATTGACACAGCAGCGCGAAGTAGTGTATTCTATTTTGTCAGCAAGTTATTGAATATGCTAGCTCCGTGTTTAAAACCAGGCGACACCCCGGATGAGGTGCAACATGCCCGAGTGCGGGCGAGAGATCTCGGCATACGCCCGGGAATCTTTCCCACCGGGCCGTTGAACACAATAACTGACGTAAGGGGCGTAAGGGTCGGTCACGTCACGCTCCACATCGGTAATAGTATTAGAACAGGCGTCACGACCGTTCTTCCTCACGCTGGCAATCTATACACCCAAAAGGTGGTCGCTGCCGTTTACACCGGAAACGGCTTCGGTAAGCTTATTGGCAGCACACAAGTTGAAGAGCTTGGCGTCTTAGAGTCGCCAATCGTCCTCACCAATACCCTTTCCGTATGGCGGGCCGCAGAAGCCGTCGCGGACTTCGTCTTGGGGCAAGCGGGTAACGAGCGAGTCCAGTCAGTAAACGTTGTAGTCGGCGAGACGAACGATGGCATTCTAAATGACATAAGAGGAATGCACGTCCAAAAGAGCCATGTCCTTGAGGCATTAGCAAAGGCATCGGGCGGACAGGTAGACGAAGGTTGCGTCGGTGCTGGGACCGGTACCATCGCATTCGGGTTTAAAGGTGGAATCGGAACGTCATCACGCGCGGTTGACCTTCACGGGGCGAATGTTTTTTTAGGAGTCCTAGTACAAACGAATTTTGATGGCGTTCTGACGATTGATGGCCTTCCGATCGGCAAAGATCTTGACCGTAATCTCTTTTCTGCAGATTCTGCTGATGGATCGATTATGATCGTCGTCGCCACAGACGCGGTGACGGATGCAAGGCAACTAAAACGTATCGCAAAGCGCGCCATGCTCGGCGCTTCGAGGAGTGGGTCTCCCATGGCAAATGGTAGCGGGGATTACGCCATCGCGTTTTCTGTCCCGCCCGAACGGGACCGCCGTATCCCAAACAGACTAAGGCTGCGGTCCGATGATGAGTTGACGCCATTGTTCCAAGCTGCCATCGAAGCCACGGAAGAGGCGATTTACAACTCGCTCACGATGGCAACGAACTCGAGGGGTTGGCTAGGTCGCACAATTGAAGCTCTTCCAATACCTCTTATCC
>CATPCN010000077.1 GCA_955652855.1 uncultured Chthoniobacterales bacterium
CGTCGGTCGGGTGTTCGAGTCACCCCGGGCGCGCTTTCTGCCAGTAAGATCGACATAAATAGCGCGCAAGTTTATCCTCGCATCCGAACTAAGAACTACATGATTCACTCGGCGAGCTTGTTTCTCGTTCTCATTTTTGCATTCACTTTCGCAACGCGAGTTCACGGCGGCGAATCGCTCGAACAAACGATCGGTTATCCTCTGAATTACCTCGCAAACTCAAAAAACACCTTCATTCGCAACGGCGCCACGCACACGTCGGATGAAGCCACGAAGCATATCAAAGCGAAGTGCGAACATTTCAAGGCTGACATCAAAACCCCTGAGGATTTCATCCGGCTCTCCGCTTCAAAAAGTCTTTTGAGCGGCAAACCTTATCTTGTGCGCACTTCGGCTGGGAAAGAGGTGCGTCTCGATGAATGGCTCACCGAAGCTTTGAAACAGCATCGCGAGCAAGCGCCGCAGTAGTCACTTATAAATCGCGTTCAACATCTCGAGTACTGCTTTGCCCGGAGCGCCCGACCTGTCGCCCACCTGCCTTGTCGATCTTGTCGCGAACTGTCATTCCGAGCGGAGCGAGGAACCTCCCATTCGGTCGTGGATCACGCAGTTTACTTTGTGTCACGCAAGCTTCGTAGGCGAGATCCTTCGCTTCGATTTACGAGTACGCACCGACCATGGTGCACGTGAAGCTCATGATTGTGGACGACACCTTCGTCTCGATCGGCTCGGGAAATTTCGATAATCGATCGATTCGGCTCAATGACGAAGCCAATCTCGATGTTTTGGATCGAGGCTTCGCCGCGCAACAGACGCGCTTGTTTGAAATGGATAAACGACGATCGCGCGAAGTCACAACAAATGCGACGGGCGGATTAATTTTTCTCCATCCGATCGAGCAAGCCTCCGGAATTGTTTCGCCGCAATTATAAATTTGGCGCGCGATTTACTAAGTGCTGAAACGCGGGTAACCTACTCCGCGCCGCTACCCGGCTAGCAGGTCGGGGTCTCAATTGAAATGCAAACAGCTTTCTCCAATGGAAACGCCGATTACGCATAAGCCTTCTGCGGCGACAGCCGAAGCAAAATCTGCCTCCTGGCCAAGCCGCCTCGCTCGCCAGTTCCCCTTCGAACGTGTGAACTGGATAACGAGTTCGTTCCTTATGGGCACGCTCGCGCTAACGCTCGCTGCCGTTCCCTGTTACCTCTGGCATTTCGGACTGGATCGCTTTCAGGTGTCGCTTTTTTTCGTCATGCTTGCGGCGACCGGATTCAGCATCAGTCTCGGTTACCACCGGCTCTATTCGCATATCACATTCCAAGGCAGCTGGCCGGTCCGCTTTTTCACACTGATTTTCGGCGCGGCCGCGTTCGAAAATTCAGCGCTGATGTGGACGAGCGAACATCGCCGTCATCATAAGCATGTCGATCATGACGATGATCCATATAGTATATCGAAAGGCTTCTTTTACGCGCACATCGGATGGCTGATCTTTAAGCTCCACGCCGATTCACCCTACGACAACGTTCCGGATTTGTTGAAAGACAAGCTCGTGCGCTGGCAGCATCGCTACGTCCAGGTCATCGCGGTCATCGTGAGCTTTGTTGTTCCCGCGGTTGCAGGTGCGTTATGGAACGGCTGGCGTGGCGCGCTCGGCGCCTTCTTGATCGCAGGCGTCGCCCGGATTGTTGTCTTGCAGCACTGCACATTCTTAATCAACAGCGCCTGCCACGTATTCGGCACCCAGCCGTACTCGGCCAAATGCAGTGCGCGTGACTCCTGGTTTCTGGCCCTGTTCACCTTCGGCGAAGGTTATCACAACTATCATCACGAATTTCAACATGACTATCGTAATGGTGTGAAGCCATGGAATATCGATCCGACGAAATGGATCATCTGGACTTTATTCAAGCTGGGTCTGACGAAAAATCTGCGGCGCGTTCCCATCGAAAAGATTCGGTTGGCTCAGACCGAAGTGGGAGCTCGCGCAAGTGGCCTGATGAATGTTGAACCGACCTCGAACCGTGGCGGGAAGTCGTGATCAGGTATTTACCAGCGATGAAACGCGGGATGGCCTTCTTTCACCGCGACGAAAACGCCGCGACAAATCGCGCAAACTTTTCCGCCGGCGGTGAGCGTTCCTTCAACCGTCGCGCGATCGCCGCTTAGATCGACAACTTTCGCCGAAAGAAAAACCGAATTGTTCGTCGGCGTCGGCCGGAGCAATTTAATCGCGTACTCTGCGGTGACCGTGCACGGCGCGTGATCATCCTTCGCGCGCTTCATCAACTGATAGGCCGCCGTCCAATTGCAGTGGCAATCGAGCAGCGTTCCGATGATTCCGCCGTTCAAGACTCCGGGAAACGCTTCATATTTTGGTTCCGGCTTCCATTCCGCGACGACTTCGCCGTTTTTCGGAAAACTGCGGATACGCAAACCTTGCGCGTTCGCCGGACCGCAACCCCAGCAGGCGTTTTGCGGCGCGTAACGTTCCTGCAACGATTGCGAATCGTTCGACATTCGATTGTCGATCTTAGGCTCCGTTGGAAGCGGCGCCCGGATAAGGCCGCAATGCCGGGCCGGTATAAAGCGACCGCGGTCGAATCAAACGATTGTGATCGTGCTGTTCGACCACGTGCGCGCACCAGCCGGCCACGCGCGATGCCGCAAAGATCGGTGTGTTCAACTCCGGCGGAAAACCAAACATCGCAAACACGGGCGCGGCATAAAGATCGACATTCGCGCACAGCTGTTTCTCGCGTTCCATCGTCGCTTCAAGCTTTTCGCAAATCGGGATCCATTGTTCTTTCCCGGTCCGTTTTCCGAGATCCCGGCCGATCCCGCGCATGATCGGAACGCGCGAATCGCCGTTTTTGTAAACGCGATGACCGAATCCCATGATTTTCGCTTTTTTCGCGAGCTGTGCTTTCAACCAACCTTCCGCGCGATCAGGCGTTTTGATGTCGTCGAGCATTCGCATCGATTCTTCGTTCGCGCCGCCATGCAGCGGACCTTTCAACGTTCCGCAGGCTGAAGTCACCGCCGCATACATGTCGGCGAGCGTCGAAGCGGTCACGCGTGCCGCAAATGTGGACGCATTGAATTCGTGGTCGGC
>CATPCN010000078.1 GCA_955652855.1 uncultured Chthoniobacterales bacterium
ATCGCGTGCCTACTTTGAAATCGCCTGCTTGCTCCTCCGTCGGATCGGATCGCTTTCAACTCGCCGTCGCGGCGAGCGACACTGGCTTTTTCTGCTGCTGGTTTACGGTTCGCTGCGCGCTTGATTAATCTGTCAGGATTTGGTGTATTGAGCGTGGCAGTGAATCCCCCCGATAGCCAATATCTAAGAGCTGCGCACGGCTACGCCGAACTCGAAATGTATTCGGAAGCCGCTGCAGAGTTGGACAACATCGACCCAGTTTGTCTTATCTCGCCGGAGGTCCTTTCGGTTCGGCTATCGGTTTACGCGGGACTCCAAGACTGGGGAATGATGCAATCCGTGGCAAAACGGTTAAGCAGTCAGGACCCCAAGAATGCCCAGTGGGCAATTTCAGCCGCATACGCCGCCCGCAGAGCGGAATCAATTGCGGCCGCAAAGTCGATTTTAACGAAAGCCCT
Organism: uncultured Chthoniobacterales bacterium; assembly: GCA_955652855.1. The sequence goes on from CATPCN010000078.1 coordinate 459, forward strand.
GGAATTGCATCCAGAAGAGCCGGCGATCCATTACAACCTCGCGTGCTACGAGTGCCAGATGGGGAATTTGTCTGACGCGAAAAAGCACTTGATGCAGGCGACTAAAGCCGATGTGAAATTTAAAGCGATGGCGTTGGATGACTCTGATTTGGAGCCATTGTGGTCCGAAATTTGGCAACGCGAAGCCGAGGAAGTATGACCGGGGCAAAAACGGGGAAAAAGGCGACTTTTCCGAACGCCCGATGTATCCGACTTTGAACAACTGCGGTTGTCGGATGGTGTGCAGCCTTTTCCCGGTGATTTCCCTCGTAAGCCTCAGAAATAGATTGCAAGATGCAGTCTAATTCTCGTTAGGCGTATTGAAAGCTATGCGTGAAATCAATCTTTGGGCGGTTCTTGTGGCGGCAGTGGCAGCGTTTGTGTTGAGCACGGCCTGGTACATCGGGTTTGCCAAACAGCGAGCGGAACTGAGCGCAGCCGCGATGGCCGAAATGAGGAAGCCACCGCCGATAAAGATGGCGCTTGAGATCGCAAGAAATATCGTGCTCGCTTACGTGCTAGCGTATTTTGTTGGGCGTTTGGGTGTCACAAGCTGGCCGGCTGCAATCCAGGTCGGGATTCTCGCCTGGATTGGCTTTCCCGTCATCTTGTTGGCAGGATCTGTGATGTGGGAGAACGTGCCGTGGAAGCTGGCGGCCATACAAGCCGGTGACTGGCTACTCAAATTATTGCTCATGATCATTATTCTTGTTCGCTGGCGCTAGAGAATATTTGCGACGCATACGCCTAACCAATCGCTGACCGATCAAAAAATTACAAAGGTGAAATTAGAAAGTAGAAAACTGAGGACAAAGCTAGCTTCCGTCAGCGGTAGCTGAGCTTGTTCTCGTTAGACCTCAGGCGCGCATCGTGAATCCATCTTTAGCACAACTCACAGGCAGAAGCGTCGCCTACATTGTCATAGTTCTCATCGTGCTTCGGCTGATTGCCAGCCGCGTCATCAGCGCGTCTTGGATGTCGCTTCTAGATGGCGGTGTTGCATTACTTCTTGGCGTGCTGTCACTCGCGTTTCTGACTCCTGTCGGGATTCCCGTCATCGGTTTGGCGTTCGCACTCGTCGGGTTCATGCGCGAGTTCCGTGAGAGCAAGCGTGTTTTAGCGTTCATTTTGCTTACACTTGGTGCAGTGTTATGCGCATATGAAACGTTCATTTCGCTGACCAACGCTGGCCATGATTAGACCCTACGATCTAACCAAACGATGAAGCCAACGGCCCCTTGTCGCAGCAACTTCAGAATATTTGCCACGACACCCTGCCGTAGCTTATCTCTGTCTCGTTAGGCGGCAAAAGAATTTCGAGGTAATAATGGTTCAGACGTTGCCCTTCACCTTGTGTATTATAACTTCGTGAAAACGCACGGTTCACTTCGTTGCAGCCCTGCAATGGCGGCAGGAATTGAGCGAAGCCATTGGACAATCGCAGACGTCGTTAATGCAGGCTTTCAACATGAAGGACATTTCGTTTATTCAAGAAGCGATTAAGAAAACGCTCCGCTGCGATTCGCGGCACGTGGAATCTGTGAAGGTAACAGAGAAATTTCAGGGTGAGACTGCGTGGACTGGCGTGGTAGAAGTGTTCGATCTTATCGACCATCCCAAAGCGAAACGCGCTTACGGATGGTCATATCGAGAAGGGAACAGAGACAAGGCAAAGGTAGTGCTCGAATTACCGCCCGTCGATTCGCCTCTGATGGCCGTCAAAGTGGCGATTGCCAGCAAGGCTAGGAAATTAGGCGAACCAATGACCGAATAAAGCGGCAGCGGCTCAAATTAGGACACTACCCACGGCTGGTGGCTCGAACCGCAGTCGCGATACTTTCGTTTCAGACTACATTTTCGGAGACCAGCATCGCGCGCTCGCGAACGGTCTAAAAAGGGGGTGGGGGTGACACCGGTCACCCCTTAGGTAACATCTCGACTATCAAGAAACTCCCTCAATTCTGAGGCGTCTCACTCAGAGGGGGGAACCTGCTCAATTTTCTTTAACACAAAACAAATGATTCGTGACAACTTAGAATTGCGACGTTTTGTCGGTCGCAACGCGAAAGGAAAGTTCAACTCGTGTAAGTCTGGTGCATCTACAGCATAGACACTAACGCGGTTGCCGGAGTCTGGCCGAGAGCGCTGTCAATCGTGGCGGTTAAGGTTGTTATACGTAAAGAAAGTTCGCTCTACCTGCTCTTCGCTCTCCGCGCTGCCCAACGCGCTTTCATTAACTGTGAAAGCCTTCGTCGGCCCGCTGCCGTGATTCCGCCTTTGCGTTTCTTCCCTGTCTTTGCGCCGGTGCGTCCTTTTATTCGTGCCCAGCGAGCTCTCGCCGCTGCGGCGATCTTTGCCCGCGCTGCCGCTGACATCCGGCGTCTGCCGCCGCGTCGGGGCGCAGTCGTCGCAGCACCTCCTCCTACTAAACCTCTCAGTCGTCTTTCCAATGCGTCAATCTGGCGACGAATCGATAAAGCCTGCTTCAAGTTCCGCGTTGATAAGTCCATGGGCGATTCCGATAGAGTAAAGTTGTACCTAATGCAAGGGTTAGTTAACAGAGAGTTATGCGAACAGTGCATCATGCGATTTCAAGAAGAATACGTGCTTGAAATTAGCCCGGGTAACCAAGTGGCGTGATGACGGGTTGCGGCATTCATACGGAAGTTATCACGTTGCGCATTTTCAGAATCCCAACCTGACGGCGTTTCAGATGGGGCACGGCAAAACCGATACGTTGTTAAGCCTTACGTCGCAATCTCGCTGTTTGCCGGCCTCCGTGCATCTGAAGTTCAAAAGCTAGATTGGTCGGAGGTCGATTTTGAGTCAGGCTTGATTAGAGTTCCGGCGGCCAAGTCGAAGACGGCCCAACGGCGGCAGGTGCCGATTGCCGAGAATCTCGCGGCTTGGATTCGCCCACTCGCGAAGCTGCGCGGCGCCGTCACACCCTTGGGACTCCGAAAACTTTTCGACAAATGTCGGCGCACTGCTGGTTTCGGTGCCCCGGGGACTGAGACGGACGAAGGAAAAAAAGCAGGCATCAAGCTCATAGAATGGCCGCAAAACGCGATGAGGCACAGCTTTGGAACATACCGTTTGGAGGAATGTCACGACGCAGCACGAGTCAGCCTCGAAATGGGAAATAGTCCGCAGATGGTTTCCGCCCACTATCGCCAACTTGTGAAGCCGAAGGATGCCAATCGTTATTGGGCAATCAAGCCTGCACCCGTGGACAAAAGGATCGTCGCTTTCTCAGCCGCTAGCGCCTGAAGTCAATATGAGCAGGGACATGCAGCCCGGCAACATTGGAACAAGACATCAAGGTCGCCAGGTAACAGAGTCGCCGCAGCAGCATTAAGAGTCGATTGGAGCGCAGGGCAAAAGCGGCTATTTCGGGCGTCACTTTTGTGACAGCTCTCCATGAACGTTTCGAGTCCGGAAGTGGCTCGTCACTAGCATCATACATCGCCACGCGGCAGAACTTGTTTCGTCACACCTGTCACAAACGACCAAATTCACGCAGGACAAGAGAAGGGTAATGCACCGCGTGCGTGCGGGAGCCGCAATCACCGGAGACTCTGAAAAGAGACTCCGCCCAAAATCGACCGACGCATTTCGACCAGTACGATGCCGGTTCCGAAGGAAAATTGAGATTGGCGAGATGGGACGCCAGCATCGACTCTTGCGTAAATGGCCATTCGGAGACTTCTGAAAGAAGACTCCGACGCAAACTGACTTAGCGAGCGCCGCGCGCCTACGGAAAAAATTCGTGTCCGTGCTAACAATGGCCTCCCGTGGGTGGATAAGAGGCCCGCACGCGAAGGGCCGTCTCTATCTATATCACTTGGATGGCTCTCGTCGGGGCCTGGTCCCGCCGGCCGACAAACGAGGCGTCCCACTAGCACTGCCTAATAAGTGTTTCACTTGGAAAGGCCAAACCTGCTCGCGATTCTTCTGCCCCGTGGGCAAGAACGGCCGAGC
>CATPCN010000079.1 GCA_955652855.1 uncultured Chthoniobacterales bacterium
ATCAACAACGGCGGCCCTGTTCTGGTCGAGCGAGTCCGCAACACTGACGTTGGCGGTAGGGATAAGTGGCGTAAGCCTTAGGCGGGTCGTTCCGCTAGTCGGGGGTTTTGGTATTGCCGCCAACCGCGATACTTAGATGGCGCTAGAACTTGTAGTGTATCCCTATCGGATCGGGGGCGTGACCCAAGTCACAGATATTTCATCCGCTTCTGGGTCAGAGAATCCCGATTCAGACGGCCCGCGCCTCAAACTTCATGGCCAATAGCGGCTTCGAGATGGCTACAGGGTGGCAAGAGCAACTGGACACGTAGTGACCGTCGGCACTCGGTTTATCACATGTAGAAACTGTACCGTGGTTCGATAGGCAGGCCCTGACTGCAATAGCGAAGGACGCTGCTGCATTGGCGTGAAGCCCTCAATGTAACTGGTTCTGCCCCGTCAAACTGAGCGTTGTTCCAGTTCATTTTCGTCAAGGCGAGAATCTCACGCGCCAGGAAATTCTGGGTCTGCTCCGTGCTCTCGCACCGAAGCCGAAGCGGAACGGGAACGTACTTCCCAGGATAGGTCTCGAAGAAATCCACGCTGCCGCGCGTGTAGAGTACCATCTCGGCATCATCAAGCGTAAACAGCGTCGCGCGCATGGGAGGATAGACCCCCGCGCGGTAAAGTCGTGTTGCCGAATCCGAGACCCACAGAAAGTCCCACGTTCCGATGCGTTCCTCCTTGAGCGCGGCTTCGAAACCCTTCTGCTCGCTCTCATCAAACCGCGAACTCTTGTGCATTACGAGCCGTGCAGGAGAAGTCTTGTGGACCTCTCGATACCGGGAAAGCGCGTCCTTGAGCAGCTGATACGCGCTTAACTCGGGAAGATGCACCTGGCGGTCCTCTTTCGACACCGTTGCGGCACCACCACGGACAACGACTCCTTCGCCGCGTTCATTGAAAACCTGAGCCACGCTCGTCAAAAGCGCCGTTTTGTCCAGACTTCGATAGAAGCTTACGCCCACATAGCAGACCGTCAGTTCTGTACTCTCTCTGGGGAGCCTCCATGGGACGCCGTCGGCTTTGTAATAGAGCGCGGTGTGTATGTTCCAGGCTCTTGTGGCCTCGTCCTGCAGCTCGCGACGCCGGCCGCTTCTCCTCCGCTTCCGCCGTTTCGATTCATCATAGGTGGACGGTAGAATAATCTGAACAGGTTTCCGGTATTGCTGCATTGCGCGAGCTTTAAGCATGTCATGGAAATCAATCTGTGTACCGGCAACGTCAGGAGTAATCTCCTCGCTATCCTCGTCTTCCTCTACAATTTCAACCGGGTCCATCGCCTCAAGCAACGCTGTCGGCACAGCGCAGACGATGACCTTGGCGGCGGTGTTCTGAGCCAGGTAGCGAATTTCCTCCATAAACAGGTCGACAGACCGCTCGATTCGTTCCGCCCTGTCCGCCAACACTGTTACGTCAGTGATGGCGCGCTTCTGAAAGTCCCGGCACAAGGTGTCATCCATGATGAGGGAGCTTCGAAAACCTGCCTCGGCGGAATAGCCGGGGAAACGCGGGAAGAGGTTCGGTTGATCGCTTTGCTTCTCCGGGTCGTCCTTATGCCGTTTGGCGGGTATTTCCTTCCGACAGCGCTCAAGCCAGAGCCGGACGCCTTCGACCGACTCCGTGCTACCAACAATTCCGAGATTCACCTCGCGTGGCGCAACACGAGACTCAAAATCGAGCGGGCCGCAATTCATGATGCCGAATCGGATGTCAATGTGTCGGCCTGCGCCGAACTCAAGCTCGGGTTCTTCGAGGAATGAGATATTCATAACTCAAGGATTTGTTGCCGCTCGTCGGGGGCCGGGGCTTCGAGAGCAGCGCGCTTTTCCTTCTCCTCGCGTTTCAGCCATGCTTTATCATCAAGCCCCACATCAAGCTGGAACGGGAGCGGGGATATGAAATCGAGAAACTGTGGTGCGACATCGAAAAGGCTTCGTTCCGTTAGCACACTGGTCCACATCACGACCTGGCCGTGTACAGCCTGATTGTTCTCCAGCCGTTTTATTCCCGATAGCAGATTGGCTGCGAACAGCGATGTTCGCTCACCGTCGCGGGTGAAATGGTAATTCGGCGTCACCTGCAAAAACCAGTCCGCGCCGTACCGGATGAACCGGCCTTCAAACGCGGAGTGACGGTAATAAGACATCTTCGACGGATCAGACTTCTTCGGATAGCCTTTGAACACCCAGCGGTCTGTCCTGTTCTCGCGGCTCTGGTATGCGTACTCCCGGTCCGTCAAATCCCTTGTCGCCCGGAAATAATAAAAGTTGTGATGCCTGGAAAACTTTATTCCCTTCGGGAAGAGCTTTTCGCGCAGGCACGCGTTCAGGAGCTGCACGAAGTCCCGTTGCCTTGCCGGGTCCTCCGTCTGCGCCCACTCTTCTGTGTCCAATTCTTCGACAGTTCCGCCATCGCATACCTCGGTCCAGGGGCGAGTCCCGAGATTGTGGAACGACGCGACCATCCTGTTTCCAAGAATCCAATCTCCGCGCACATTGGTTGTCAGTTCGCGAAGCGCTGCAAACACTTCGGGACGCGTCCTGAAATCGGTTCTGGCAACGTAATAGTGTTCAGCGAAGGGTGCGGCTTTCAGAAGATTAGAGTAGACGACCTCCTGTTTCGGCTTCGTTCCCAAATACAGTCCTGCATCTGCCGGAAAAGCGAGGCGTTCGAGGCTGGCTTTCGCAGTTTCGTCGAAGCGATCACCCGCCTTGTTAAAAACAACTTTGCGGCTTTTCCGGGCAGCCGCGTCCCTGAAGCGGTCCTTCAGGGAAACCCAGTACGCTTCGTTTGTCTTGGGCCGCGACCGGATCAGGATAACCGACGCGTTTCCCGACAGCCAGTAGTCAAGGTCCTTCTCGGAGCAGCGGTATTCAAACGTGGAGCCGTTGTCACCTTCAAACGGCTGCTCGGTGGCCCTGCTCTGGACCTGGATGATGCAGTTGGTGACTTCCCCCGTGGAGGTATTCCGGATTTCAACATAGCCGTCAATTCCGGCTTCCAGACCAGTCGGATACCAGAGGAATCCCATCTTCAGGCACACGGACTCGATCAGGTTGATGCCCTGTTGGCCAACGATGTCGGTGTGGAGAATCTTTTTCACCGCTTTAACCTGGATCGGGACCCTTACGTAAAGGAGACGACCTTGATCCCGTCAAGGCCTTTGGCGACCAGAAGCTCCTCCAGCTCCTGAATCCGCCAGGCAGGGCTGCCAATGATGACCATCCACGTCACAAATTCGCGGGAGTAGTCGGCGCACTGGCCGACGCCTCGGTCCCGACCGCCCTTGTCGGGGTCAATCTTCAGTTCCAGTGCGAGTTGGCCATTGATCAGAATGTCCGGAACGCCGCAGGATGTCGTCGGCCAAAGCTCCACCTCGACTTCGTCATCTTCCTCAAGCTCGTCGCGAAGACGTCGATTCAGATGACGATACAAGGCCTCCGTGTATTCGTCCTCCGTGTCATAGCTCCGCGGCGTCCATTGTTCCAAGAGGTCGTCGATCAACGTACAGATCCATTCGACTCCCTCCGGGTCATCAATTTCGGCGCGGCTCTTTTTCGCCTCATCGTAGTGGTTTTTGACGAGCAACGCGCCCAAGGCACCACCGCCAAGCGCGAATGCGAAGTGTTTCAAACCATCTTGTTCGGTAGACACAAGAATCTCCTTTACCTAATGGATTTTCGGGGACCGTCGAGGGCTATGGGCTTGCGATTACATGCCACGAGGCACCGAGATTCTGCAGCCGCAGGAATTCCCCATCTGCCGCCAGCTCGTACTGCCCCGCAGGTATAGGGCG
>CATPCN010000080.1 GCA_955652855.1 uncultured Chthoniobacterales bacterium
ATTCTGCACACCGTATATGTCGATCTTATCGACCATGGCCGCTTCGCGCGCGTTCGCTTCCGGAACGAAAAGCGCCTGCTTTCCGCGGCGGCGCGCTTCAATCGCAACGGGAAGCACGCCTTTAACCGGACGCACCGCTCCGTCCAACGCGAGCTCGCCAACGAATGAAAATTGTTCGAGCGCGTCGGTATCGATCTCCTCGCTCACGGCGATCATTCCAAGCGCAATGGGAAGATCGAAGCTCGGCCCCTCCTTCTTGATATCGGCCGGCGCGAGATTGATCGTGGTGCGACCGCGCGGCCAAAAATATCCACTGTTGCCGATCGCGGTCGTGACACGGTCGCGGCTTTCCTTAACCGCGGCGTCGGGCAAACCGACGATGACGATCACCGGACTTCCGCCGCCGGCGTTGACTTCGATCTCAACTTCGTAAGCGTCCACGCCATAAACGGCAGCGGAATAAATCTTCGCCAACATCCGGTCACTTTGGCAAACATCGTGTGAGAGGAAAAGGCTCGAAACTGAATTCGTGAGCAATTTTTCCGCTTCAGGCGACAGAAAATGAGGCCGCAACGGGCGTTGTTTGCGCGGGTTTAAAAAGATTGAACAAGAGGCATCCAAATGCTGTCATAGATTGCGAATATTTAACCTTGTTAAATACTTTAGAGAATGTTAGAAAACGGTATCGACAGGACTCCAGATACCACCATTACTGGACATTTGTGGATCCGTCCCCCCTACACCTTGCATGAAAAGTTATATGGCTGCTGAAGATAGCGATACCGGAATTAAGATTTACCTGCGCGAGATCGGGCAAATTCCGCTGCTTACTCCGCTACAGGAAATTGAGCTGGCGGCAAAGATCAAAAAGGGCGATCGCGAGGCGCGCTCGCTCATGATTCGCTCGAACTTGCGATTGGTCGTGAAGATCGCGCATGACTACGCGAATCTCGGCCTTCCGCTGCTCGATTTAATCTCCGAAGGCAACATCGGATTAATGAAAGCGGTCGAGCGTTTCGATCCGGCCAAGGGCGGCAAGCTCAGCACTTATGCCGCGTGGTGGATCAAACAATCCATCAAGCGCGCGCTTGCTAATCAGAGCAAGACGATCCGTTTGCCCGTTCATCTCGTCGATAAAATCTCGAAGATGCGCCGCGTCTCGCTGCAAATGAGCGAAGAGCTCGGCCGCGAGCCGACCGATGATGAGCTCGGTGAAGAGATCGGCATTGCCAGCGGAAAAGTTTCGCAGTTGAAGACCGTGTCGATCCGACCGGCTTCACTCGACGCGCCGATCAGCGACGATGATTCGACCGAGTTCGGTGAAATCGTCGGCGATGAAGAAGCACAAACGCCGTTTGAGTTGCTGCGCGACAAGAATCTGCGCAACGAAGTGGGCGGTTTGCTCGACGTGCTCGACGATCGCGAGCGCAAGATCATCTTCTCGCGGTTCGGTCTCGACGGTGGAAAACCAAAAACGCTCGAGGAAGTCGGCAAGAAATTTGGCGTCACGCGTGAGCGTATTCGTCAGTTGCAAAACATTGCGCTCTCGAAACTGCGCCGCGCGCTCAGCAAGAAAGAGCGCCCGGTGGACGTCGAACTTCCGGTCGAAGCTTAACCCAAGATCGACATAAAATTTACGAACGCGCGGAAGGAGACTTCCGCGCGTTTTGTTTTTCTGCCATTCCCGCGCGTTTCGGAATCTTAACGGCCACGCCTTTTGCCTGGCGCAATTGCACGCAATCAACCAGCGCATCGCGCGCGCGCACATCGCTGATGATCACGAGATTGTCGCCGGGTTCCATGCACCGGTTCTGGCGCAGAAATTCTTCCGCGACGTCAATGGTCGCGTTTGGATCTTCGGTGAAATCGATCCGGATCGGATGCGTTCCCCAGCAGAGCGTGAGTTGACGCCGCACCTCTTCGCTTGGCGTAAAAGCAAAAACAGGCGCGTGCTCCGGGCGAAGATTTGAAACATTCCGCGCCATCGTGCCGTGTCGCGTGAAAACAATGAGTTTCGCGTTGGGCAGCGAGTTCGCCAAAACGACCGCCGAAGCGACTGTTTTTTGTCGATTGTCTTCGAGGATTGCATCGCTTGCGTAACCTGCGCCGCCGCTGCGCTCGATGCGAAGCGCAACACGGTTGAGCACCTTCACACATTCCACCGGATAACGACCGACCGAAGTTTCACCGCTCAACATGATCGCATCCGCTTGCTCGAAAACGGCGTTCGCCACGTCCGTGATTTCCGCGCGTGTCGGCACTGGATTTTTAATCATCGATTCGAGCAGTTGCGTCGCGACGATCACCGGTTTGCCGAGACGCAAACTGCGCCGAACGATCTTGCGCTGAATGATCGGCAATTCCTCCATCGGACATTCGATCCCGAGATCGCCACGCGCGATCATGACTGCGTCCGATGCCGCGATCATTTCGTCGATCTGACGGACGGCGGATTGATCTTCAATCTTTGCCACGACGAGCGCCTTACTCTTTTTCTGAACGAGAACGTTGCGCAATTCTTCGAGGTCGCTCTTCTGCCGCGCAAAACTCAACGCGACAAGATCGACATTGAGCTCAACGCCGAGCGCAACATCGAGAAGATCCTTTTCCGTGAGCGGTGGCAGGTTCACGCGGACGCCGGGCAAATTTATGTGACGCCGCGAGCCGAGCGTGCCCGGTGTCAGCACTTTGCAGCGGATGCGGTTCTTGCGTTTCTCCAAAACGCGAAGCTGCATCACGCCGTTATCGACCAGCACGGTGTCGCCGACAGAAATATCGTCGATCAAGCCATTGTAGTTTACGTCGACCGAATAAGCCTCTTCGCTTTTTGCGCCGCGAACCGTGAACTCGAGAACATCGCCCGGTTTCAATTTCAAATCCGTTTTCAGATCGCCGGTGCGAATGGCAGGCCCTTGCGTATCGAGAAGAACTGCCACCGGACGTCTAAGCTCATCGGCCAGTTTTCGCACGCGAGGCACGATCGTGCGGACCCACGAATGCTCCGCGTGGCTCATGTTAAGCCGAAAAATGTCCGCGCCTTCGGCGATCAATTGTCGCAGCGTTTCCGGTTTCTCAGTTGCCGGCCCGAGCGTGCAGATGATCTTTGTCTTCCGCATCGCGACGAGAATCGAGAGTTGCGCCGCCAAATGCAAGGCGGCGTTATCGCGCAAAAAAAACGCGGCACGTCAGTCAAGACGCGCCGCGTCGCAATCAAACAAGAATGCAATTATTTCAGCTTGCTCTGCGTGTCCTGAGCGAGTTTCAAATGCTTCTGCACCATCTTCGCGCCTTTTTCGGCGAATTTCTTCACGTCAGGATCGGTGCCGTCTTCCTCCATTCCGCCTTTCGCGGCATCTTGCATGAAGGTTTTATCCTTGGCGCTGAGCGCAGCGGCCGTCGTTTTGGAGGCGGCGCTTTCAGTCTTTTTCGTGTCGGCGCTTGCAGCGGGTTTAGCCGAAGGACTCTTAGTGGCGGCAAAGCCTGCCACGCAGAGCGATAAGGCAACGCCAGCAACTCCCAAGCGGGAGATTATAGTGAATTTGTTTTCATAAGTTCGTTAGGTTGAGGACCAGATTTCCCGGTCCTTGAGATTCGCATGCTGGCAGGTGCCTGGACGTGGTCAATCGTTAAAGCGAAGGCTCTGACGGAATTGTCGATCTAACTCTGCGAAGATTGCCGCTCGTAGGATCGCTCAACCCGCGTCGCGACATCGCGATATCCGTAATCCACTTCGTAGATTTGTTTCATACAGGCGATCGCTTTTTCGGGGTTGCCCATCTGCTCGTAAACAAGGCCGAGATTGTAAACGATTTCCTTTTTCATCGCGTCCATCGACAAGATTTCCTTGGCCGCCTCTTCGAGCTGCTTCGCCGCAAGATCGAGCATGCCGAGCTCGCGATAGCAACGGCCGAGCAGATTCATCGCTTTGAGACGCGCGCTTGGGTTTTGCCGCGCGCGCTGCAATTCCGGAAGTGCTTCGCGAAACTGTCCCGCCTCCACGACATACTCACCGAGCTCGTAGCGAAGCTGCAGATCGGTCGGATTGCGCTCCACGCGTTTGCGCGCGTCCTGAATCAAAACTTCAGCGCGCGCGATTTTTGCTTTGCGCAACGCTTCCGCTTTCGAAGCGTAAAGCGGATCATCCGGCCCATGCGCTGCGAGAAATTGTTCGTGCTCCGCGATCTCGCGCTCCGACCGTTTCATTTTCAAGTCGGAAACTTTTCGCACCAGGCCGGCATCGCTCCTCTTCGTAAGATCGACAGCGTATTGATACCAGGCGATCGCGTTCTCGAAATCGTCTTTCTGTTCGGAGAGCGCGCCGAGACGTCGCGCGTGATCCACGCTCTGCGGCTCCGCTTGATGGCGCGCATAAACCTCGGCGATCTGTTGATCCAACGACTCGCCGGTCAGCGCCGCTTTGCCCTGTTGCTCGAGCGAGACGGCCAGCTCTTTGTCCTTGATCAAATCGCGATAGCTCTCGGCCTGCGTCCACCCCCCGGTAGTCATTGATGCCCGAGCGGACGCGTCTTTACCGCGCCGCAAAGCTTCCGCGTCGAGCGGATTA
>CATPCN010000081.1 GCA_955652855.1 uncultured Chthoniobacterales bacterium
ACGTCGCGGGGCGGGACGGTGTGAAGATCAAAGACATCCGTGATGGGAATTCGGATCGGTTCTTCTTCCACGCTGCACTGCTGCTAGCCTAGCATTGGGAATCCTCTCGCTGAATACGAAGGGCGGCCGGCTCAACGGAGCGCCGTATCCGAGCGCGAGCAGAAGCGAAGTTGAGATGAGAGATCTAGAAAATCACCAAGGCGCCGGTGGAGTGGCTTTAAGCAGGACTCAAGACTCAAGAAAAGTAGTGGCAAATTCAACGTAACTCCGGCTTTTAATGAGATCAAAGTGATGAATGTCACGGGCAATGACGGAATTTAGCGAGGCGATCCTATTTATGAGGCTCCACAAACGTCTACGGACCTTTCCAGCCGTGCTTAGCTCCGATACTTATTCAGTTGAAAAATCGGTACAATGAAGCCTCGACTAGCCGTACCGCTCGAAGGTGACCAGGAGACAAACGCATGACTGATCCCGTGACAATCTCGATTGCAGGCGTAGGAGCGATAGCCGTCAAAGAGGGGATAAAGTTCCTGTATGGGCAGGCTGGAGAGATCTTAAAGCGATGGCGGGAACGTAAAGATAAATCGGAGCTGGGAGACAGGGAGCCCACAACCCTAGTTCTACCGCCAGTTTTTGATGGGCAGCTCCAAAATCCCTACATTCACTTCAAGGTCGTGGCAGATTTGGAACCAACGCTGCGCGCGCTATACGGGGATCTTTCGGTGTATGCGACTGGCGTGGTGCCCGTGGAAAAAGCCGATGCCGAGTTGTTGCGGAAGGTCGACACTTTGAGGAGATCAATGGAATCCATTCTGCAACAGCACTTGACATTCAAGGGCGAGGAGAGGCCGGCTTCAGGTACGTTATTGTCCGGCTATGTTAGCGCCGATTCTATTGCTGGCGAGGTAATTGGAGTTGAGGGAGAGGGCCAATTACAGGGTGAGGCCAGAGGCGACGTCAAGGCAAGTAAGGTCGAGCCGGGCGGTAGAGTCATCGGTGTCAAATGGAGAGTCTAGCAGAAGCACAACGGAGGCGAGATCGAGGTGCCCGACGACAAGAACAACATCACTGGGTCTGCCCATGTCAATGAAGCACATAACGCAAATATCATAGGCGTGCAGATTCAGTTGGGCTCTGATGCACAATTGACCGAGGAGGTTTTTAGAAGTTTCACCGAGCGGTTCCTGGAGAAAGACGGGACTCAAGAACGTGTTTTCATGGCACCTCCGCTGCCGACGCAGCATGTGCCGCGGCAATCGATCATAGCTTCGGTCACTCGCCGACTAATGACACCGAGTGAGGTTGGAGTGCTGCGCGTTGAAGCTCTCCACGGTCTTGGCGGAGTTGGCAAGAGCACGATAGCCAAAGCGTTGTGCTACACACACGAGATTCGAGCGAACTTTGAAGGAGTCTTGTGGGCGGAACTAGGTACCGAGGCGAATCCCGTCGAGGCAATAACACGATGGATCAGGGCGCTGGGCGAAACTCGATTCCAGCCGAGCTCTCTACTCGACGCCTCAGATCGCCTACGTATTCGCCTTCATGGTCGGAGGATGTTGCTAGTTCTCGATGATGCTTGGCACGCTAGCGATATTCGACCATTTCTCGTGTCACCGGATTCCGTCGTCTTGCTGACGACACGACGAGCGAGCGTGGTTGAAGATCTTGGTGCCAGCCTCCTTGAAGTGCCATCCATGTCAGACGGCGAGGCCATCGCACTTCTTGAACGGTGGATACGGCGCGAACTCCAATCCGACGAATTGGCGGGGGCGGCTGAGTTGGCAAAGTCGGTTGATCACCTTCCCTTAGCGCTTGAGCTCGCCGGTTCTCTTCTTTCGAGAGGATTCAACTTGGATGTTGCTCGTGCTGCATTCGAAGCGGAGGCAGAGCATCTGCTTAAACGGGGCTCCCATCTTGCACGTCAGCTTGCGACGGTGTTGGGTTGTATTCGGATCAGCGTCCGTGAGCTGCGTAAGCAGGACGAGGTGGGCTGGGAGCGTTTCGCTGCATTGGGCATACTTGCGCGAGGTGTCGAATTGACCCCAGATATCGCAGCTACCGTTTGGCGCACGCTCCCGCAAGATGCCGCCCTTACCTTGCAAGAACTGGGAGACGACGCGCTCCTTCAGCATGCTGGGGATAAATGGCGCCTGCATGACCTGGTCCATGACGTTGCACTCACGACTCTCACCGAAGTTTCGCCTGACGAACCTGATGTCGCCCTTAAGTCCGCACACGCTTCGTTTCTTACGGCATGCGGCTGGTCCCGGTCCGCGTGTGCTCATAGCCTCTTACGAGATGATGGCTACAGTACAATGCATCTTACTTGGCACCTTGAAATGGCCGCCGAAACAGGTGCGATCCACGAACTCCTCGGCGCATCGACTGAAGATGGAAAGTGCGCTTGGTGGGCGATGCTTAGCTCACGAAATCAGGCCGCGACTTTCTTGACGGACCTGGACCGAGCATCGCGTCTTGCGTTTGGAGACCAGAATCCCTTTCCGCTTGCTTACCGCTATGCGCTTGTGCGAAGTTCAATCTCAACAGCGGCTCAGTGCATTGCTCCTATTGTCCTGAGCAGCCTTGTGGAGCGGGGTCTGTGGGATTTCCATCAAGCGTTTGCGGTTGCGAATCAGGTACGATCGCAAACGAGTAAGGCAAAAATGGTCACCGCGCTGGCCGAATTGTCCTCGCGGACTCACGGCGCTCCTTTATTGGATACGTTAGTTGAGGCTGGTGTTGCTGCGATTGTAAGCGTCGAGAGGAGCGAACTGCGTGCGGAGCTCGCAGCGCGCACCTGTCGAGTGGCCTCTGGTGTAACTCGTATAAGTCTCTTTAACCTTGCACTCGATTCTATGTTGACACTCCGGCCAACATTGGCCGCGCGCGCTGGAGAGATCGCCAAATTCATCAAACTGTTGCCTTCTGATCTCTATGGGGAAGCAATTAGCCGCATTCTAGACAGCGGATCCCTTGAGAACGGTGCTTTCCAGATTGCCGACGTCTTCGCCATCCACGTTGCCCTTATCCCCCTCGAAGAACGGTCCACTTGGGTCCGTGCATTGCAGGAGTGGTGCGAAGCCTGTTTTGCTAACGCAGAGCTCATTCAACTGGATGAATCTGACGACTCGAACACCAGCTCTGCTTATCATGCTCAGAAAAACGCGCCAGATCCCTCGATTCCCCCGCGTTTTGCTAGTATTTCCAAAAAGCTTTCGTCGGTTTTCCATAAAAAGGTGCGGGTTCCGTCGTCTCCCTCACTAAGCAAAATGGCTTCGCCGATCCTTGCTGAGCAGAAATCTCCCTCTACGAGCATCGTTCTGGTACCGAGAAAAGACAAAGCTGGATTGGAAGGCCTTGCCGAACGAGAGGCATTGACGACAGCCCCCTGGGTACCTGCCCGGTCCGAGTTCAAGGACGTTGACTGGGGTCCTGCGAGTTCAATACGCACGCCCAACCGTCGTAAGGATGTTGAGTTTATTCTAATTCGTCTCCTTCGCGAGGGTGCCTTGGATCAGGCGTACGTCTCTCGATTTGTGACA
>CATPCN010000082.1 GCA_955652855.1 uncultured Chthoniobacterales bacterium
CCGGAGGCGGGATCACGGCGATCGATGGCGAGCCGCAACGTTCATGATCGTCATTGCGCCACTCGCCCATGTCAGTGGTCCAGGGCCAGCGCAGATGATGAATGAAGGTTCCCGCCAGCGCCAGCGAGCACTGCTCGAAATCGTCGTGGTGATGCGGCGACATCTTGGTGGGGTCGCGTGGACCGTTCCTCGGCTCCAGGAAGTTCACCATGAACGTCGAGCAGCGGAAGATTCGTCCAAACCGCCCCGGTTCTTGCGCCACGTCGAGACTGTAGGTCCGGATCCTGGGACCGCCGCTCGCTTCGGGCCATGGTTCGAACGCGGGAAGATTAGGGTGCGCGGCGGCATAGGATTCCGCATTGCTGCAGAGGCGCGCGACGATCGTGTCGTCGTCATGCGCACGACCTTGGCGGCGCCGAGCAGTTTTACCGAACTCGTGCCCGCCGGGACGAAGCTGATGGAATAGCCGCGGACCGCGATACGTTCGCTGCCCCAGATGATTTCCGCGCCCGCACCCGGATCGGGAAGCAGCACGACATATTCGTCGGGCTGATCGGCCCGGCTCAAAGTGGCGTCCTTGTCTGCCTCGCTATAGGCGATGATGAAATTCTGCCCGCGCGCGTACCAGGTGCGCGCGCCGTCGCGGTCTTCGGCCGGTCGCATCTGGTAGAATTTGGCATATTCCGCGCCGGAAAAACGGGTTGCGGCAGGCTTCGTTCCGACGGCTGCCGCGGCCAGCGCCGCGCGGGGATCAGTGCTGTGATACATGAGAGGTCTCCTGAGCGCTTTCCTTGGCCTGAACGAGCTTGTGGAAATCCGACAGCGTCTGCGCAACGGCGCGCCGCATCTGGCTCTGGTCCGACGAGATGATGAAGGCGCTGGCGCCGAGCTCGGCGAATTCGATGGCTTCCGCGGAATTCGCAACCATCACGCAGACGGGCTTGCCGATCTTGTTGGCGGCTGCAATCACGCGGTCGACGGCGTTGCGAACCGAGG
The DNA here is from genome assembly GCA_955652855.1 of uncultured Chthoniobacterales bacterium. The sequence goes on from CATPCN010000082.1 coordinate 997, forward strand.
CGTCGGCGGACAATTTGGCGCCGAGCGCGACGGTGAGATCACCGCGGCCAATGAAGAGGCCGTGAATTCCCTCGACGGCTGCGATGGCGTCGATGTGATCCAGCGCCTCGGGGTCCTCGATCATCGCAATGGCGCAAACCGATGCATCCTGTTCGTCGACCAGGCTCCACATCGGCGTGGCGCCATAGCCCCCGGCGCGGGGCGAGCCTGAATAGCCGCGCCGCCCGCCGCGGTACCTCGCCGCGGCCGCAACCGCGCGCGCCTTCTCGACGGTCGCGACATGCGGCACCAGCACACCGGTCGCCCCACAGTCGAGACAGGACAATATCTTGGAGGGATCATCCGACGACACCCGCACGATGCCGGCGATGTTGCTGGCACGTGCCGCCAGCAGCACGATGTCGGTCATGGCGCGATCGAACGGCGCGTGCTCCTCGTCGATCACGACGAAATCGTAGCCCAACGCGCCGTAGATCTCGGTGGCGTGCGTGGTCGGCGTCTTGATGAAGGAGCCGACAAGGTTTTGCCGCGCCGAGAAGCGGCGACGGAATGACGCGTAATGCGGTCTGTCAGCGGACACGGCTATTCCTCCCTGGCCGTCTGTTCGCGCCGCTTGCGCTTGCGAGGCCGGCGGCGGACGTGGCGCTTGGCCAGACCATTGCAAAGCCGGCTGCGATCGGCGATGACTATTCGGCATCGTTCCACCAGGTGGAATTTCGGGGCATGCCGCTCAAATCCGAGACCGTCGAGGCCGCGGCCCGCACGTTGCGGTTGCTGGAGGAACTCAACCGGCACCGCGTCGCCTCGATCGAGACCCTTCACAAGGCGACGGGCCTGCCGAAGTCGACGATTGTGCGATTGATGAAGTCGCTGTGTGCCATGGGCTATGTCGTCAACGACCGGCGGCAGGGCGGATATGCGGTGGCCTCGCGGGTCAAATCCCTGAGTTACGGCTTTCACGGCGATCCGCTGGTGGTGGAGGCAGCGCGTCCGTGGGCGCTTGCCTTCACCGGGCAATATCAATGGCCGATCGCCATCGCGGTGCTCGACAAGACCTCGGTCGTGATCCGCTTCAGCACCATTCCCGACAGTCCGGTCTCGCCGTTTCACGGCACCATCAACATGCGGCTCGGTCTGCTCAGGAGGGCGCTTGGGCGCGCCTACCTCGCTTTCTGTCCGCCGGCCGAGCGTTCAATGCTGCTCGACATGCTGGCGCGATCGTCGGCTGAACCGGAAGACCGGCTCGCGGTCGATCGCAGGCGCGCGCTGGCCTTGCTGGCCGCGATCCGCAAGCAGGGTTTTGCCGAGCGCGACCCGATGGTCGAGCCGCGTTCATCGGGAACGGTCGCGGTGCCCATCATCACCAATCGGAGGGTGCTCGCCACCGCCGGCATGACCTATTTCATGTCCGCGCTCGACCATTCCGAAATCGTGCGGCGCTATGTACCCTTGATGAAGGCGTTGGCCGACAACATCGCCGTCAGCGTCGCGTCGCTGCGGCAGCCTGAGTGATCGCGGGCTTTTTTCTGCTTCGTCATTCCGGGGCGCGCCAACGGGTCCGCGCAAAGCGCGGCCCGATGACAGGCTCCGCGCGAGCCCGGAATCCATAACCACGATCGGGAGTATGGATTCCGGGCCTGCGCCTAAGAAGGCGCATCCCGGAATGACGATGCGGAGGGAATTCGTTCCCTACTGCGCCGCATCCAGCGCTTTGCTCAAGTTCG
>CATPCN010000083.1 GCA_955652855.1 uncultured Chthoniobacterales bacterium
CTTTCCATCTACAGGCTTCCCAACTCCCTGGCTACCACCCGGCAGAAAATAAAAACGATTATCAATGCCCCTTTATTGCTCTCCCTTCAGAACGCCGAGCATTACCTACGTTCGAGCAGCATCAGGCTTCAATCGGTCAGTCAATTCCGAATTCCTGAACATACTTTATAATCTCTTCTGAGAGCTTCTCATACCCAGACAGAGTGTTCGCATAGAGAATGATCCTAACGCCTCGAAGATCAAACGGCACATCTTCGATTGTCTGCGAGATAATGATCGTGCGCTTTCCGAGCGTATGTGCCATGCCAAGCTCGTACAAGACATTCGGATTACGGGTTGTCAGATCAGCGACAATGACTTTCGCACGTGCAATTTCCGTCCAGATGTCGTTCATAATAGGTCTTGGCGCGAAGATGTCATCAGCACGAATACACTTTAGAGTTGTACGTTTGTTGATCGGCGGTTTGATGTACCGTTCGTATATCTCGGTCAGTCGTTGTTCAAACGGCATCAGAACGAAACACGTGTTGAGGTCATCGTTTCCACTTAGCGATCCCCAAAACGGCGCGATCTTTTGCGTCGCAGGTATCACAATTTTCGAAACGGCGTTACGCTTGTCGATTACATGCGCAACGACTTGTAAAAGTACTGATTCGTCCCGCAGCACGTAATACGACAGCAGTGCCCGTATCGCAACAGCCGTGGGATAGATCGTGGCACCGATGTTCCCGCCGAACGGAGGCCCGCTTTCCCAATGCTCTCGCCCTCGGCATTCGTTGAAGATTCTTGTGACAATACCTGCGATCTGGCTGCGCAACACATCGGCACCCTGTCGCTCGATGTACCTTCGCTCACACAGGTTGTAGACGGTGAAACAATCGTCAACGAGTACATGCCTTCGCCGTTCGATGATTCCCGATATTGTTCGGCCAGGAATTCGTGGCTGCGCTTGATGATTCGGTCTTTCCGGTCAAACTCAAGGTCATAAATGAGCGCCAACGCCATCGTGGTGATAGAGCTTCTTCCGTACCAACATTGTGCGGGGTCCCATTCCTCCAGGATCCAGTTCAGAACGTCGGATTCCCCGAATGCGAGACTAGGTTTCGGATTAGCAAATCGAAGTAGCTTCAGTAGAAAAAACGGAACGGGGTAGTCCTTGTGGACCCCGACGCGTCGTCGAAACGTCCACATGTGTTCCATGTCATTTTTGATTAACGAACTGTGTGTGCTAATGTTCAGCAGAGTACCGGAGCGCCAAAAGAACGAGACGTGCTTGTCTGTATCTAGGGCGAGGAGGTATTCGACAGCCCGTTTCAATAGATCCGAACTGTGGGTAAGACCGACCGCAAACAAAGACATCACGGCGTGATTGGTGGTGATGAACTGGTCCAGATGATCAGGCCCGCCCCATGTGCCATCAGGGTTCTGCTGTTCAATCAGCCATCGTACTGCGCTGCCAATGAGCTCGGCCTCTGCTGAAATGTTCTCGTACAAACTAGGGCCGACCGCGAAGTATCTCCTCTCCATCTTTCACCTGCAGGCCGATGAAACGGCCTGTTGCAAGGCCGCGCTGAAGTCCTTCAGCCCAGCCGCCTCGATAAGCGCGCCTGCAGCAGACGGATGACCGCCAGAATTTATCACTGGAACGCGGCTGGCGACCTGCTTGAGAATCTCGGGCAGATTGAGCAGCGTGTCATTGCGGGTCCGGACCTCTATGACCGCAAAGTCGCCGCGCATCTGCGAAGTGACGATGACCTTGTCTCTATAGGTACCTCGTAACACCGACGCCACTGGACCGGCGATCGAGTACCTCGAATCGATCGGGATAAAAACTACTCCCTCGGGTCCGTACTCCGCTGCAATTTTCAGTTTCCAGGCATCAATAATCATCGAGGTCTCGTGGCCGATGTCATCAGCAACGCTTGAGAGCCGCTCCTCGAGTTGCTTCTTGAACTCCAGGAATGATGCGATTCGACCGTCGATGACGTCGTCAATCAGTGCCAGAACATTTTCCGTTTTTTTCTCGGAGGAGTATTCGGCTCGTATGAGCGTGGAGGCGCGCTGCAATCCACTGCGTTGATAGAACCGCCGATCAAAAGCCGGCTGCGGCCCAAATGCGTTGGTTCCCAGCCGGGCCAATTCTTCCGTATAAAACTCGTCGACGCCTTCAGCGAAGATAGCGAGGACCAGCAGCCAGTCGGGGAACTGAATATTTAGGTCGTTTGCGATCATGTGCGCGAGCACGAATGTCGGAATGTGCCGGTCGCCGCGTTTGAGTTTTGGCGTTGGATTTGCCAAAACCACATTTTGCGGAAGTGGGCTGTCATTCGTGACATAGTGATGGTCGTACACGAGGATCGGACCCGCGACATCAGCTACGATTTCTTCCAGCGCGCGCGGCGAATTCTCGATTGAGACATCGCTAAAAACACAGGCAGCCGGGCGGAGTCGCCGCAACCAATCGCGCAGATAGCGGAAGTGGTATTCCTCGGTAGACACCCAGTATGTTTGGACGTGCAATCCGCGCTGGGCAAGAGCCCGCCGAATGTACGCCGCACCGATAGCACCGTCTAAGTCTCCATGATAGACGATTGCTGCGCGACCACCGGCGAGCATGTCCACAAACGCATGCCAGAGTCGTCGAACATCTTTGACGTTCGGCTCGTTGGTGACGCTCAATTCTTGTCGCTGGGCATCGTGCGTCTCTGGAGTCATAAGAATCTCGATTTGGGGTTAACCCTTTCAATTCAACGGGATTTAGCCTCTAATGTCAAGCACGCTTTTGTGCAGAAGCCAACTTCGCGCTAACGTCGGTGACCACCTCATTGGTCGGTCTTGCGAAGGCCGGGTCGACGGCGCCGCTGGTGGGTTTTGCCGCGCGGCACGGCCATGCTTTCCGACATCGAGCAACTGCGCCCAATCTGCTGATAACCCACTTTCAGTTCGAATCGGAGGCGCATAACCTCCTTGATTTTCCCCATGGACAGTCTCCTGGCCGGCTCTGAAAAAGAAAATAAACCTGCCAAACGATAAGACAGATCAGAAGAAGCGGGCCCGAAGAATACGGGGATCAGATTCGCAGCAGTCTGTTCTTTACTCCTCGAAGCGCGCTTACGAGAATCCGCTACAAGTTCTGCGCGACAGCGGCTTTGCAAGTATCATGTTACAAGCGCGGCTGAGTGCTCTAATTCAACCGGTATATCTTCGGACTTCCTAGGAGATAGATCTTACCTGAGGAAGAAACCGAAACCCAGCAGGTGGGCCGAGACGGGACGGACCTCGAACTTGGCATGCCTTGCTCCCTCGGCTTATGTCGCTGATCGCGCAACGAACCGCGGCGACTTCGCCGCGTTGATTGCTTGCCCGAGTGCCGACGGTATAGCGTCGGATAAATCCGGCGTTTTTCGCCGTGCTCGTGCGAGATCGCCCCGCGAGAGACTAGTGCAGGTACAGTAGCAAAGATTTCCAAAACTGTCAGTAGGGAAAATATTGCGGCAGTGCTAACTAAAAGCCGACGCTGAACTGTGGATAACGTGGCATCATCCGACATGCTTGCTAAAGCGGCTTGACGGGTGCTTCGCTGCGCAAGCATATTTCAAAAATGATGCGCGAGACGAGGGCGTTCGTCTCCAAGATCCTAAATATAACCAAGGGCTCCGCCCTTGAAATCCCAAGGAGAGGTGGTCGGAAGCCCACGAACGTTGTGGTGGATTGGGGTTGATTCCATCGGTCGCCCGGACAGATGATTTTGGTATCCAGCCAAACATCTGAAGGAGGCAACCGATGGAAACTTTCGCGAAGCTTTTCGAACGCTTCCTGGTATTTGTATATCACTGTTTCGACC
>CATPCN010000084.1 GCA_955652855.1 uncultured Chthoniobacterales bacterium
GCTTTTAACTCGTCCGGTCCAGCAGTCAGCCAGCCTGTTCGCCGCTCCGCGCCGCCCCAACATGGTCCCCTTTTACTCCGCCGCAGTGGGAAACTTTCATTCCGCCCTTGACACTTTCGGATTCCAGAATCAGCGATTGAAAGGATGACGCGAGACGGTGTGCCTCCCATCCCGGCAGGCACGGACCCGACCCCGGCCACGCCTGGTGCGCCAAGTGGTTCACCAAGCCTGCCGCGATCATCGGAGCGGTCTGGTCTGTTCGCTGAACCGTCGGAAAAGGTCATTGATGCACAAGAAGACCTTGTTATCGCGGAGCGACGGGTTAAGAAGCGCACCTTGGATCTTCAGCTCGAAGAGATTGAAGACCATTTCCGCGAACGCGATGCCAGAGCTGAACAAGCAGAGACAAAGCGACAGGAGGCTTTAGAGGCTCAATGCGCAGCCGCCAAACATCGGGAGTGGGTCGATGCTTGGACTCAAACCGGCTTGGCACAACTTCCTTGGGACTTCCCCGTCGAGAAGCGCTCCGCTGTCATAGAGCAGCTTCGCAGCAAATTGATGTCGTGCGATGCGGGACAGTCTGACGTCATAACTACGCACCTGATAAAGAGCGTGGTCGCTGGATTCACCCGCCCTTGGGAACGCCGCAGGGAGATCGAACGAATTGTCGAGAGAACAATTCCATCTCAGTTGCGCGTCGATCCGAACTTAAAGCTGGGCGCGCTCGAAGCTGCATGGGAAGCTGTCACCCGCATCGGTGTCGATTCGAGCGATCGCATGATAGAGGGTGCAATTGAGCGGGCCTGTAGTCCCTTTGTGCTTCAGCGGCAATACAACGAAGAGTGTAATCGACTGATGAACGGACTCTGGAGCGAATTGCCCGGAGGGACATCTCGTGAGATTGAACAGGCGAAAGATGCAGTGCGAGAAGCATTTTCAGGAGTGAAAGCGGGCACGCCCGTACGGAAATTGGAACAGCTCCGTGACCAGGCTTTAGCCTCATTCAAAAATGCGATCACATCCCGCGTGGACCACGAGAACCGCACACGGTTGCTGGGTGAAACCATTGGCCTTTCTTACCGCCTACCCAAAACTGAGGTCGAAGAAGCAGTGCATGAAGCGCGGAACGCTCTTTCTCAACTGCCTACGGGCACGCCTCAGTCCGAGTTACAGCAGGCCAGGGATGTGGTATTCGAGCGTCACAAGAAAAAGCACGCACTTATAGAACACGCCGCTGGTGGTGCTCTTCGAGAGTACATTCGCAAGCTCGAGACAAATTGGGATTTTGATAAATCAACAACCGCGCTCCAGTCAGAACTTGCGGAAGCAGTTCGCTACGAACTGACGGAGGAGATCGATGGGACAGAATCACAAGAACAGGCCAATAGGTTGATGCGACGGATTGTTCGGGAGGAGTTGGACATTGGGTGAGATCGACCAGCCAGACGACAGGCACCCTCGGCTCACTCCGAGGTTGCTTGACGACATCACCAGCGCGGCCGCGCGGATCCGCCAGGATCACAAGGCCGACCTGGACCCCGCCACAGCCGACCGCGCTGCAAGGAAATTCCGGCTGATGCTGACTCCCCGCCGGCGAAAGGGACGTCCGAGGTCAACAGCCGTAATCATCGCCATCAAACTTCGACGGCAGGGGAAACAGTGGAAGGAAATTTACATGGAAGCCATTGCGGAATTCGCCAAGATGGACCGGGCCCAGCGTTGGTATCGGTGCTACAACCTCCGCCAAAACGTCAATCGTATAATCAAGCGGAGCAAAGCCAAAACCCAGGCGAATTTGGAAGAGTCTGCAAACTAATATTTCAATTTGGGAGGCGCTCACACCTACCGTTTCGGAGCATAGTTAGAGACGGAAAGGAAAGCAAACCATGGCAAATGGACAGACGACAGCGCCCACAAAATCAGAGTTGCAGGACACAATAGACGAAGTCTGCGATCTGCTCGATGAAGCACTCGATCCCGAACTGAGCCGGGAAGAAGTCATCGCGAAGGTGAAGGATGCCTATAATCTGGCTTCTGGTGAGGGCGACGAGGACGAAGAAGACGACGAGGAAGAGGAATACGACCAGGACTGACGAATCCGGCGTGTGGGGCGCGGTGGCGTAAGGGAGCATCGCAGATCAGCGATAGGGCTAAGCGCTATCGCAGTCATGCGCCGGAATGTAAACCCAAAGGTCCAAAGATTTGCTTCGCCTGCGGCGCGCCTGCACGAGACATTCATCATGTCAACGGAGACGAGTCTGACGGCGACCCCGCAAATTTGTCTTATGCATGTAGGCGCTGTAACGTTCGCATCGCCAACGTCATGCGGCGCGCGGGAATCGGGCGGAAGACGCAGCAGCGCAATCCTGCTGGAAATGGTGGCGCCGAGAATCTCGGCCAATGGCTAAACGCTGTCACGACCATCAAAGGTGATCCTGGAGGCAACATGGCGGTGGCTGATGCCGTCGCCATGATTCGTTCCACTCCAAGCGACCAGCGCAGTAAGTTCGCGAAAGAGATTTGGAACAAACGCAGGAGCAGATACGGACCGACTGGACGCAAAGATGGAAGCTCCGTTTGGTAGTGCCCTCAAGAGTGTATTTGAAGCGCTATCCGACCGGCCTGCTCGAACAGTGCCCTTAACGTTCATTTGGCGTACAGCTTCGGACGAATCTTCACCCGGACTTGTGTTTCCGTACCGTCCGTTCGTTCGAAAATGAGGGTGTAGTCGCCCAGGAATCCCGGACCTGGCTGCCAGTAGAAGACGCCGCGCTTGAGGCTCGATCCGATTGGTAGCGGGACACGCTCGCCGTCCACGAGTTGATATCCGCCGATCACCCCTAACGGAAGTTCGACGTGACCGACCTCTTCGATTTCAACTGCATGGGCGCGGGTAGTTGTCGCCGGTTCCATGGTCTCTTCTTGTGGCGCTGCTATCGGACCGCCGCTATTAAACACGTTGAAATAGCGGCTACCGATCCCGTCGCCGTGACCCACGCTGTCGAACACATTCCAGGAAATGGTGTGGACTCCGTTCGTCAGTTTCGTTGTGTCCAAGTAATAGAAGCCCACCGCTCCGCCACTGTTCATGTAGCCCGGGAACAACGTCGCGATGTCGGAACGGAAATTGTTGTACGTGGGATGTCCCACGGGTTGCCCATCCACCACTACTGTGATGGTTGAGCCATCGATTGGAATCATGTTGGGATTGTGAGCCAGTGCCCACCCAAAATTAACGTACGCATTGCCGGATGGTGTGCCTCCCTGGGTGGGTGTATCCATTGTGCCGAACGGTTTCGATGCGTGAGCATTGTCCACAGTGATGGCCTTCGTACCTAGATCCAGTGTCGCGCCTGCTTTGTTATGTGCGATGGCGTGCAGCCGGTAAACGCCGTTACCAGACGGCCCCGAACCCGCCGCATTAGGCAAAAAGTTGGTCAGCATTTGATAGCCCCAACCTGCGCGGTAATTGAACGGCAGACCAGGATTGGCCGCTTGCACGTCTGGTCGTGCACCCGCGACGAATACTGCATCACCGATGTACACCAATCCATTCGGCCCGGAAGCCTCACTAGTGACTGGCTCGCGCCAGATATCGACTTTGACTACCTCAATGCTATCCAGCGCCCATCCGGTAACCGGAACAGCCCCGGCGACATTCGTAGTTCCGTCGATGGGAGTATCGAAGATGCCGAAGGGCTTGGCACTGGCGGACGCGACAGTGAGCGTAATAGCGATATTCTGAGGGTTGTTCGACGCGCCTGCCGCTGAGATCTGAACTGTTCCGGTGTATGTCCCCGCTCCAAGGCCAGTTGGCGTCACCGCGACTGTAAAGCTCGATGGTGCTGTTCCAGAGGCCGGTGATACGGTCAACCATGATGCACTTGTAGAAGCGATCCAAGCCAAACTCCCCCCGCCATTGTTTGAAACCTGGACAGCCTGACCTGTCGGAACGGAGCCACCGGTTGTGTACGCGAACTGCAAGCTGTTAGTGGACACCGCGAGGGCAGGAGGTTGTGGTGGTGAGTACTTGCATAAACGAACGGTGAAATAACCGGGAGGTTCGGCAAAAGGGCCACAGTTCAACGGCCCCAGCGACGTGCTCGCTACCTGAAATGTACCTTGCCCTCCGACGAATTCGTTGTAGAAAATTGAATTTGTCGCACCTCCATTCTGGAGGGGTACGGACCCCCAGTAAACCTGAGTCAAGTCGTTTATGTACTGTGTACCGCCAGCATTTTCCAAAGCGAAATAAATCCCGCCATATTGAGACAGGTAGGGGTCTTGAGTGGGCGTTCTGCTAAGGACTGCTGACATCCAGTCTTGCGTGTCTGCAAGGAAGGAGCGGACGATTCGTGCCGTGGGATGCTGGCCGTTGATATCCACTTTCGCAATCCCCTGGGGCGGTGAGTTACAACTCATGCCGAGACCCGCGAAGAATCCGGGATCAGTGTGGCAGTACGGCACAATGCGTGTCCGTTGATCAAGCTGAGCGAAGCCCAACGCCGCACTGGTTAGGCTTACGACTCCATCGCTTGCGTTCGCTAAGTTGCCATCATAACCTGCATTCCCAACGATGGCCAATGCATCCACACCACGAAGATCATCTTGGCCTTTGTTCCATGTGGCAAGGTCCAGTAGAAATTGGCTGCCGGGCTGTAGTTCGAATAGTTGCGGACCGCCGATTAGAGAATACGCTTTCGGCGCTTGGAACGAGCCGAAGTTTGGCGTTGCAATCAGAATCAGCTTTCTGACCTTCGCGTTCGTGGGTGGCAGAAAGACACCCGATGTGACCTGTTTGCCAGCGAGATATGCTCGCGCGATCAGTCCGCCCATGCTGTGAGCAACTAGATCTACTGTTTGAACAGGCGTTCCGTCCGTGTAATGGATTGTCGAAAGATACTGGTTGAGCGCAGACGCAATGTATTCAATGGTGCAGTAGTTCGGACAAACTGTGCAGTTGTCAAAGAAGACTGTGGACGCTCCATCGGAGTTCAGCAACGATTCGAGTTCACCAAATGTATTCTTGCTTGAAATTGACACTGGACAACTGCCGACGATACCGAGCGAGGGATCTTGCCAACCGTTCAACAGAATTACTGGGGGTCTCGAACTCACAGCGAGCGGTCGCGCTTGTTCAACGGTGACATTTAGCGCTGCATCCCTTACCTCGCCGGAAGTGCTAGTTACCGAGAGATCGATTCGATATCGGCCCGGCGGCATCATCAAAGGTACTGCCAAAAATAGTCTGCCGGATTTGGCTTCGCGATGTACGATGACTGTATACTGAGCACCGGGGGTTACAATTGTTCGGACAAACGCCGTCGCTTCCATGAAGCGAATGCTTTCCGGCTCGGGGACATCGAGCATTGCCGTATCACCAGGGGCCATGCTGAACGTAGTTCGAGAAATTGAAAGCTGTCGGTTCTGTGCGAGCATTGAACTTACGAAACACCCAGCAACGCCCACGATGACAAGCACACGCATTCGTTGTTCCCAGACTCGCCACCCGGTTCTTGAAGCCGACTGAATCACTTTTGCCACTCTGTGCGCTTAGGGGATCATGGACCGCAGCGCGATGTCCCCGGAAACAGTTTTGGAAGATACCAGGGCCATCTTGTTGCTAAACGCAAGGCAGTAGGTACCTGCTTGCTGGATGGGCACATCGAGAACTCCGTTCGTTACCTTGCCGCTTGCGTATAACACATGAGCCTGATGCCCGTTCAACCAGTTCTCACATTGGTCCCATTCGGCCAACACGGTTTCAATGTCGTTGCCGAACCCTCCAGACGCATGGAAACTACCAATGACACGAGCGTTTACCATTGTGTCGCTTACTTCGAACTTCCAATAACGGTACTGGAGTGGTGAGACAGCAACTGAACCCAACAGCAGCGACTTGCTGAAGGGTCGAAGGGCTGAGGGGGAGGAACCCGCTCGTGGATCGCCTCGTTGGTGTTGAAATTCGGAAAGTAGAATACTAAGTGCGAAGAGTATCACGAGGATCAAAAAAGTTATCGTCACCCCACGGCCCACGGAGAACGACGCGCTTGGTCTCGTTTTCTCAATTGGAAGGGGTGGAGGCTGCGTTCCCTGGTTTTCCGATCCCAATTCGACCCGGACTCTAGAACGATACTTCTCCTCTGCTAGCCGTTGCCGTTCCTCGTCAAGAATCTGCTGTTGTCGTTCCGAACTCAGTTTCACGTGCTTGAATATCGGCGGATTGGAGGGATTACTTTACCGACTATTGTCCGTAGGACTGATTGTCGGACTCGTTCAGCATTGTCTATTGGCTGAACGTCGCAAAAAGCAGATTCAACCGGCCTTCGGCCCAGAAAAGGCTTTCGGTCAAGCGCTCCGCGAAGTCCGTAAGGAAAGAAACATTTCTCAGGAGCAACTGGCACTTGAAGGGGAATTCGACAGGACGTTCCCTAGTTTGATCGAGCGTGGCTTGAGGAGTCCGAGCATTCGGACGCTTGTTAAGATGGCCGATGTCCTGCGGGTGAAACCATCTGAAATCATTGCACGCATGGAAGCGTTGTTGGATGTTGGCCGCGAGCGAGAAAAGCGCGGAAAGCGAAAAGGCAGTTAGACCTTAGGGCGGTTTCCTTTCATTGCACTCGCGCTGCCTGCTTCGTGTTCCTGTCGGGCGTTGCCTTCAGTTCGGATGCCTTCGCTTTCTCCTGAATATATTGCCCGAGCCGCTGGGCCGCGATCTTCAAATCCGCTTCGGTGACGATATTGTAGCGCTCGAAAACTGATCGGGTCTTGTGGCCCGAGATCCGCATGGCTACGCTCTCTGACACGCCAGCGCGAACCAAGTTACGGACTCCTGTTCGCCGGAGATCGTGAAACAGCTTGACCGGTTTCTTGGTCTGCTCATTCCAGAGCTTCGCGGCCTTCGCCGCCTCGTCCCATGCTCCACGGAAGTCGAGGATCTCTTCACCCTCGCGGAAGAACACCCAAGGGCAGTCGGGGTATTTGTGATCCCGTATCGCCTTCTGCATCTTCAGCACTTCGTACAACTCAGGTGCCAGCGGAATCAGACGCGGCTCATCATTCTTCGTAGTACCAGCTTCCAGGCGCACTACCTGCTCCAACAGATCCACCTGCGACCATTGCAGGCTGAGAATCTCCCCTTTACGACACCCGGTGTAGTAAGCGAAGGTGAGCACGGGCCGCAACTCGTCCGGCAACGTCTTCAGCAGGGCCGTATAGTCTTCATGCTCGAAGAAGCCCTTGCGCACGTTGTTCTCTTTCAGTTTCGACGGAAGCGCGGGAAGGGGTTCGTGAGCGAGGTTAAAGGCTCTCCGTAGAAGCGCTAGCTCGCGGTTGATGGTGGCGTTGGCGGCACCGGACGCTTGTCTCTGTTCCACGTAGCGCTGGGCGATCCCAAACCTCAGCTTCGACGCGCGGATAGTACCGAAGAAGGGCCGCAAGTGCTTCCTTACGACGCCGTCCACCCACTCATGGCTCTTGCCATTGGCCTTGTAATCCCGATGCAGGCCGTCAAGCAACTCCCCAACGGTTGTTCTGGCCGTGCTCAACTTGCCTTGCCTGCGATCCCGCAAGGCGTTGATCAGAGCATCACCAGCTTCCTTCTTGCCGCCGTGAATTGTTTCGTTGTAATACTGCCGTTTTCCCGTCTGTGGGTCGCGTCCGAGGAAGACGCGGATGAGCCAAGTACTCCTGCCTCTGGGTATGATCTGTCCGGCCATGGCTTCAGTTTGGCACACTATAGGCACACAAGCAACCCAAAGCGCGAGCCTCGCTTGGTCTCACTCTAGCTTTCAAGCTGCTGATTTTGTTGGTGCGAACGGGGAGGGTCGAACTCCCATTCCCTTTCGGGAGCCAGATCCTAAGTCTGGTGCGTCTGCCAATTCCGCCACGTTCGCCTGCGATGGCTTTCAGAATTAGGATACCAAGGCCGCGAACATTCCTCACCGGCGTGATGCTCGAATGTTGCAGTAGGCTTGAGATAAGCACCTAAAATTAAATGCCTCAACCCGACTACGGTATCGATGCTCCCAAGCTTGTCAGACGATTCGCCGTTCGTGGCGCCGTTCTGGTCGCGTTCGCCGCGCTGCTTTACTACGCGAATCGAAACACCAGCCCGGCGGCAGCCCGATCGATCGGAAGCATGCTCCTTTCCATCGGAGTTACGTTCCTACTCGTTTCCGCCATCATGGTCTGGAGCAGCCGTGTGGCCAAGCTTAAAATGCGCGACCGGATAATCAACGGCCTGCCCTGGCGCGGCGACGAGCAGGTGCTGGACGTCGGCTGCGGACGCGGTCTATTGTTGATCGGCGCCGCCAAGCGGCTAAAAACCGGCAAGGCGACGGGAGTGGACCTCTGGCAGTCGCAAGATTTTTCCGGAAACAGCGCTGAAGCCGCCAAAGCCAATGCCAAAGCGGAGGGGGTGGCGGACAAGATCAAGCTGGAAACCAGCGATGCGCGCAAGCTTCCTTTTGGTGCGAACAGTTTTCACATTGTCGTTTCCAGCCTGGCGATTCACAACATCGATTCGAGCGCGGAGCGCATGAAAGCCCTGCGTGAGATTGCCCGAGTTCTCAAGCCGGGCGGCTGTGTCGCGATTTACGATATTTTCCACACTGCCGAATATGCCAGAAGTCTCCAAGAATTGGGCCTGACGGATATAAAGCTCTCTGCCTACAGTTTCCTGTGGTGCGTTCCTTCGCGAACAGTCACAGCGCGCAAATCCTGACCTCGGAAAGGCGCCGTGATGAGGATGCGTGTTGCCGTGGCGCGGCCTCTCAGGCTGCTGCATCGAGACTCGTCTCGATGCTCCGCTCGGGCAAAAGCCTCGAGACAAGTCTCGAGGCCGCAGACAGAGTGTCCGCGCACGGGTTACAGCATCGCTCGCTGAAGCCAGCGGTTGTATCCGCGACTCCATACTAGCTGCACATCGACAAACATCAACTGTGGTTCTATAGAAAGGATGCAAGCCGAACGCGAACGACTCCTTCAGGCCACTGCCCGGGAGAAACACTGGAAGCGCTGGGGACCGTATCTTACGGAGCGTGCCTGGGGAAATCCCCGTGAAGATTACAGTGCCCATGGAACTGCCTGGGACTACTTCACGCACGATCATGCACGCTCCCGCGCGTATCGCTGGACTGAGGATGGCATCGCCGGCATTTGCGATAATCATCAGCGTTTGTGCGTCGCGCTGGCTTTCTGGAATGGGCGCGATGCAATCCTGAAAGAGCGCCTCTTCGGCGTGGGCGGGCCTGAGGGCAATCACGGCGAGGACGTCAAGGAATATTACTTTTACCTTGATTCAACTCCCACTCACTCCTACATGCGGTATTTGTACAAATACCCTCAATCGGAATTTCCTTACAGTCAACTGGCCGGCGTAAATCGCAACCGCTCCCGGCATGAATCGGAATTCGAGTTGATCGATACCGGCGTGTTCGATCAAGACCGGTACTTCGATATCTTCGTGGAGTATGCGAAGAACGATGTCGACGATACACTCGGCCGAATTACCGTCGTCAACCGCGGCCCGGAAAAAGCCTCGCTCTACCTCCTGCCCACCGTTTGGTTTCGCAATACCTGGAGCTGGGGGTACGGCACTCCGCGCCCGGAACTGGCTCGCTACGATTCGCATACGATTGTCATGCATGAAGGCAGTCTTGGAAAATTCAAGTTTTGGTTGGAAGACGCTCCGCGGCAGCTTTACACGGAAAACGAAAGCAACACCGAACGCTTGTGGAATTCTCCCAACGCCCAGCCTTACACGAAGGATGCGTTTCACCGCTACCTGATTCAGGGTGAGCGGCACGCGGTCAATCCCAACGAGTCCGGTACCAAGGCCTGCGGGTTGTACCATCTGGAGCTGGAATCGGGCGGATCGAAGGTGCTGCACTTTCGCTTGTATTCCGGCGATGGTCCCCAGCCCGATTTCCACGATGTCTTTCTGGAGCGCATCAAGGAAGCGGACGATTTCTATAGTTTCGCGCCGGCGCATTTGTCCGACGATGCGCGCATGGTGCAGCGGCAGGCGTTCGCGGGTCTTTTGTGGAGCAAACAGTTTTATCACTACGTGGTGGAGCAGTGGTTGAAAGGCGATCCCGCCATGCCGCCGCCCGAGCGGCAAATTGGACGCAATCGAAGTTGGGTTCACCTCTACAACGACGACATAATTTCCATGCCCGACAAGTGGGAGTACCCCTGGTACGCCGCATGGGATCTTGCTTTCCACACCATTCCGTTTGCGCTGATCGATCCGGATTTCGCGAAAACGCAACTCTCGCTGTTGTTGCGGGAGTGGTATCAGTCGCCCAACGGCCAGTTGCCCGCATATGAGTGGGAATTTAGCGACGTGAATCCGCCGGTCCATCCCTGGGCCGTGTTTCGCGTGTTCAAGATCGATAAGAAACTTACCGGCCAAGCGGATTATCTATTCCTGGAGGCGGCGTTCCACAAGCTGCTCATGAACTTCACCTGGTGGGTGAACCGCAAGGATTCCCAGGGGAATAATATTTTCGAGGGCGGCTTTCTCGGGTTGGACAACATCGGAGTTTTTGATCGAAGCAAGCCCCTGCCAACCGGTGGCTTCATCGAACAGGCCGATGGCACTGCGTGGATGGCGATGTATTGCCTCACCATGCTGCGAATCGCCATCGAGCTTACGCCTCACGACGCTGCCTACGAAGATATCGCCAGCAAATTCTTCGAACACTTCCTATACATATCCAGCGCCATGAACCAACTGGGCGACGGCGGCCTCTGGGACGAACAGGACGGATTTTTCTACGACTGGCTGCGCCTGCCGGACGGCCACAAGAGTCCTCTCCGCGTACGATCGCTGGTAGGCCTGATCCCGCTGTTCGCCGTGACCACGCTGGATGCGGAAGCCATCGACAAGATGGACGGCTTCAAGCGGCGCATGTCCTGGTTCATCAAACACCGCCCGGACTTGTGCGGTAACATCGCCTCCATCACGCGCTACGGCGTGGACGAGCGGCAATTGCTTTCCATGGTCCATCCATCGCGCTTGCGCCGGGTTTTGGAAACGATGCTCGATCCCAATGAGTTTCTTTCGGACTACGGCATCCGCGGAATTTCCCGCATCCACAAAGATCATCCCTTTATTCTTCGCGTGGACGGGCAGGAACATCGCGTGGACTACGAGCCGGCCGAATCCACCACCGGTATTTTCGGCGGAAACTCCAACTGGCGTGGACCCATCTGGTTTCCGGTGAACTATCTGATGATCGAATCTTTGCAAAGATATCATCACTATTATGGCGACGAGTTTCAGGTCGAGTGTCCCACCGGATCGGGCGTGATGATGAATTTGTCGGATGTCGCGGCCGAGCTGTCGCGGCGCATGGCCCACATTTTTCTCAGGGACGAACATGGCCGGCGTCCGGTTTTCGGGGGCGCCGAGAAGTTCCAGACCGATCCTCATTTCCGCGACCACATTCCCTTCTATGAATATTTCCACGGCGACAATGGCGCGGGCCTGGGCGCCAGCCATCAAACCGGATGGACCGCGCTGGTGGCCAAGCTTTTGCAGCAAAGTGGAGAGTAAACAATGGTGCCACAGGCATTCTTGCCTGTGTGGATCTTAGACCGATTCTTTCACAGCTTCCCGTTACCCACTCGAATGCCGGTGGTGAGCGCGCTGACTGTGATCCTTTCTGAAAATTCGCCCGCTCACATCCGGCCAGAATTCGCTGAACGCGTTGCCGCTCAACCGGTCCAGAAATCCGAAAATGGTCCGCGACAATGCTCGCCTACTGTAGCGTCGTCGAACCCGCTACATGAACGGTCCTTCCCCAGCGCGCGGATGGCGTGGGTCTTCGCCCCAAGCCGCACTCAAACCAGCCTCCAGTGTGTTACTTGCCGCCGATCCCTATGCGCTTCGCGAATCCATCCCAATGCGGACCGTACGCCTGTGGGACATCTTGCCAGGTACCAATTCCGGCCCCGATCGATGCGCCCCGCAAGCTGGTGGGGGCGAGAGTATTCGTAAAAACCCAACGGACACGCTCCTGGCCAGTGATGGGCCTGGGCTCGTCGCTACCGCTTACAACATTCTGACCGACAGTCAGCGTGGCCCCGGAGAGAACCACAAGCAAGTCCTAGGAAATTGAACAATCCGCCATTGCTCCCATATTGACAGATGAATTTTCGTCGCTGTTGTTTCGCTTTTAGGGGAAACCGAACCACTCCTCCGTGAATCAACTCATAGACTACGGAGGATCGGTGAAAAAGATACGTTACGCGGTGGTGGGCCTGGGTAACATTACCCAGGATGCTTTGCTTCCCGCTTTCAAGAATGCGAAGAACAGCGAGCTGGTCGCGCTGGTTACCGGGGACAAGAAAAAGAGCGGCGAGCTGGCCAGGCGCTACCGGCTGGATCCTTCCTGCACATATGGATATGAGGATTACGACCAGTGTCTCAAGAGCGGCAACGTGGACGCCGTCTACATTGGGCTTCCGAACCACATGCACCGTGACTACACGGTCCGGGCCGCCAAGGCCGGAATACACGTGCTCTGCGAAAAACCGATGGCCGTGGATGAGCGGGAATGCAAGCACATGATCGCCGCTTGCGAGGACGCACGTGTGAAACTAATGATCGCTTATCGACTGCACTTCGAGGAAGCCAACCTGGACGCGATCGAGACGGCAACATCCGGCCAGATGGGCGACCCGCGCATGTTCAGTTCCACTTTTTCGCAACAGGTCGCCGAGGACAATGTGCGGCTTACCGAACCGGAAGAGCGTGGAGGCGGCCCCCTGTTCGACATGGGCGTCTACTGCATCAACGCGGCCCGGTATTTGTTTCGCGGCGAACCGATTGAAGTGCTGGCGGCGTCAGCCAACAACGGCGAGATCCGCTTTCGCGAAGATCCCGAGATGACCGTGGCGATTCTTCGATTCCCCAATGAACGGCTGGCCACCATCTCTTGCAGTTTCGGCGCCGCGCCGGCTTCGGAATACTCCTTGATCGGAACCCGCGGCTGGCTCCGGTTAGCGCCCGCTTTCGATTTCCACAAGCCCTTAGCCAGCGAACTGATCCTGGAGGGCAAACCTCCCAAGCGCAAGAAGTACGCTCGGCACGACCAGTTCGGAGCCGAGCTATCGTACTTCTCCGATTGCATTTTGAAGGACCGCAAGCCCGAGCCCTCGGGCGAAGAAGGATTAGCTGACATCCGTATCGTCCAGGCAATCATGAAATCGGCGCGAACCCGAAAGATAGTGAGGCTGCCCCCGTTTGAAAAGCGCAAGCGCCCAGGAAAGAGGCAAAAAATCAACAAACCGCCAGTGAAAGCTCCAAAGCTAATCAACGCCGCCAAGCCAAGCCGCTAACAGAACCACGGCCATAACATAAGGGAGTGTTTTATCCGGATCGACACCCCTAACCCTTCCCCTCCTCCACCGTCCATAATCAAAAGAGGTGACACCCATGAAAACTCTGCTCCTGACTCTGTGCGCTTCCACTCTGATCTTCGCCGCCGACAGTTCCCGTTACCGCGAGGATTTCCACTACAGCTATCCCCAAACCGCCGGGGGACGCCTGTCAGTAGAAAACTTCAACGGCTCGGTTGAAATCACCGGTTGGGATCAGAACACCGTCGACGTCTCCGGCACGAAGTATGCCGAGAGCCAGCAACTCCTGAACGAAATAAAAATCGAAGCCTCGAGCTCCGGCAATATGGTTCACCTGAAAACCGCTCACCCGGATCGGCGCCACGGCAACATGGGCGCGAAGTATATCATTCGGGTTCCCCGCCGCACCGAATTGGGTGATATTGCCAGCTCCAACGGCTCCATCAAAATTGACGACGTCGAGGGCAACTCCCGCCTCACCACTTCCAACGGATCGGTTCATCTCGCCAAAGTTCGCGGCAACGTGGATGGGCATACATCGAATGGCGGTGTCGAACTGGTCGACGTGCTGGGAAATGTGTCTTTCCAGACCTCCAACGGCAGCATTCATGCGGCAAATGTCGAGGGCGCCTTTGAAGCGTCGACTTCGAACGGCGGTATCCACGTGCATCTGCGGGACACCCAGGGAGGACATGCGATCAAGCTTTCCAGTTCGAACGGCGCCATCGATCTGCAGTTGGATTCGCCGCGTCAGAACGACGTGATCGCCTCCACCAGCAACGGTTCCATCACGGTGCGCCTCCCTGGAAGTGTGAACGCAAGCGTGAATGCTTCCAC
>CATPCN010000085.1 GCA_955652855.1 uncultured Chthoniobacterales bacterium
GGCCGACGCCCGTTATGTTGATAAAGATCGGGGCTGCCGGTGAGCCGGTAAGCCATTTCGCCGATGCGGCCTTCATCGCCTTTCCAAAACCCGCGCACCGTGTCGCGATATTTTCCGTTCCACTCCGCCCAGAGCACCGGAAAATTTCCGACCTGATAGCCGTCTTCGCCGACATCCCACGGTTCCGCAATTAATTTTACCTGCGAGATGACCGGGTCCTGATGAATGATCTCAAAAAACGCGTGCAACTTATTTACGCCGCTTTCATCGCGCGCCAAAGTGGACGCCAGATCGAAACGAAATCCATCCACGTGCATGTCGTTCACCCAATAACGCAAACTGTCCATGACGAGCTGGAGCGTGCGCGGATGAAGTAAGTTTAAGGTGTTGCCGGTGCCCGTAAAATCGAGATAGAAACGCGGATTGCCCGGCAGAAGCCGGTACGAAGCTTGATTATCCACGCCGCGAAAACTCAGCGTCGCCCCGAGATGATTTCCTTCGGCGGTGTGATTGTAAACAACATCGAGAATCACTTCGATGCCGGCGGCGTGCAGATTGCGCACCATCGTTTTGAATTCGGAAACCTGCCCGCCCATCGCGCCGCTGCCGGAATATTCCGCGTGCGGCGCGAAGAAACCGATCGTGTTGTAACCCCAATAATTCGTGAGGCCGCGATCGATCAGCGCCTTGTCATCAACATGCGCATGCACTGGCAATAGCTCGACTGCCGTGACGCCGAGCTCCTTTAAATATTTGATCGCCACTGCGCTGCCGAGTCCCGCGTAGGTGCCACGCAATTCCTCCAGCACGTCTGGGCAAAGCGTGGTGAATCCTTTCACGTGCACTTCGTAGATGATCGAGCGGTGCAACGGGATGCCGAGCCGTTTGTCGTCGCCCCAATCAAACGCATTATCAATCACGACCGCTTTCGGCATTCCCCAGGCATCGTCGCGAAAATCGCGTGCCAGATCTTCCTGCTCGTCGCCGACCACGTAGGCAAACATTTCGTCGCCCCAATTTATGTCGCCCGCGATCGCCTTCGCGTACGGATCGATCAACAATTTCGAACTGTTGAAACGCAGTCCGCGCTCCGGATCGTACGGTCCGGCCACGCGATAACCGTATAGCTGACCCGGTTTCACGTCCGGCAAAAAAACGTGCCAGACCTGATCGGTCTGTTCCGTCATCGGGATGCGAATATTTTCCTGTTGCGCATCGAGACTGTCGAACAAACAAAGATCGACACTCGTCGCCGTCTCCGAAAAAATCGCGAAGTTGACTCCGTTACCCAGCCATGTCGCGCCGAGCGGATACGGATAACCGAGCCAAATTTTTACCGGCGTCATAAAAGCGAATTGCTTCTATCCGATACGTCGCCGCGCTTGGCAACGGATTAAGAATTCGCCGACAGAATGCAGAATTATTGCGGCGAAGCGACGGGACGCGAAACGATCAGACGTGCGTCGCCAACTTCGATCGCACCGTCGCTCAAGATTTGCGCGCGCAGTCCGCCGTTTCCATCGAGAAAAGTTTCTGCGCCAGAAGCAAACGCCACATCGAGCCAGTAGCATGGTTTACAATGACCGGTGCCACGAAACTTGACGCCCTGAATCTCAAAGTCGACGCCAATCAAACCATTAAGATCGACATTTGAAACGACGACGTTCCGCCGCAGGACGCCAGGTGACTTACTCGTTAGGCCAAAAGCAGCCTCGAGCTTCCTGAAAATCTCCATCGAGAAGAACGTGATTTGGCCTTTGTAATTCTTGCGGTAATCGAAAAACCGGTCGCCGCAAACTCCATGACCGGCCACACATTCGATGCGCTGCACTTCGATCAGTAGAAAATCGTCCGGCGCTTTGCCGTGATGGCCAAAATACTTATGACCGGGCGAAATGAAAATATTGTCGATCTTCACTGCCGCGAGGTTACCGCGTCCGCGAACTTGACTCAACCCCTCCAGCCCACTGAGTTTGCAGTCGCAAACATGAACACGGTCTGGCGCGTTTTTCGTTATCTCAAGCGTTACCCGGCGCTCGCCGCGGGCACGTTTGGCTGCGCCATCATCGGCACATTGATGGTCATCGTCTTTCCCGCGGTCACGAAACAAATCATCGACGATGTCGTGCGGGCGCATCACCCAGAAAAATTGGTGCCGCTGATTTTGTTCGCGACCATCGCGTTCATTCTTCAGCACGCGTTCAACGCGCTGCGGATCTTTTTGAACAACACATTCGAGCAAAAAGTTATCTTCGATCTGCGCAGCGATCTTTACTCGCACATTCAATTCCTGCCGCTGCGCTGGTTCGACAATCGCGCCACCGGCGACTTGATGACGCGCGTGATCGAAGACGTGAACTCGGTCGAGCGCGTCTTGATCGACGGCATCGAGCAGGGCGTCGTCGCGATCTTGCAGGTGCTCATCGTGGTCGTGGTGATGTTTTATTTTAACGCGAAGCTCGCGCTGCTCGCGCTCACGCCTTTTCCGTTTTTGATCGCAGGCGCGCTGGCTTACACGCTGACCGCGCACCGCCGTTATCGACTGCAACGCCGCGCGGCCTCGGCGATGAATGCATTACTGCACGACAATCTCTCCGGCATTCGCCAGATCAAAAGTTTCGTGCGCGAACCGGAAGAGCACGCGCGCTTCAATCGCGTGAGCGATCAATTGCGGAACGCGACAATGGTCGTCATGAAGGTATGGGCAATCTACAGCCCGTCGATGTCGCTCTTCGAAGCGTTCGGTGCCGTGATCGTGCTCGCGTTCGGCGGACATGCCGTGCTCACCGGCGCGCTGCAAATCGGCGACCTGGTCGCAATCTTAATGTTGATGGCGTTTTTGTACGATCCAGTGACGCGATTGCATCAGCTCAATCAGCTTGTGCAGGCGGGACGCGCGGCGGGCGAGCGCGTTTTCGAAATTCTCGATGAAACGCCGGAGCCCGCTCTGCGTGACGGCGCGCCTGTGCCGAAAATCGCCGGAGACATTCGTTATGAAAACGTCACCTTCGCCTATTCCGACGAAAGTGCGCCGGCGCTGAACAACATTTCGCTGCATGCGCGACCGGGCGAAACGATCGCGCTCGTCGGCACGACCGGTGCAGGAAAATCGACATTAGTGAATTTGCTTCCTCGATTTTACGAATTTAGCTCCGGCGAAATTTTGATCGACGGCAAACCGATCCGCTCGTACGGACTGCGCGTCTTGCGCGAAATGATCGGAGTCGTCACGCAGGAAAGTTTTCTTTTTAACGGAACGATTCGCGAAAATCTTCTCATGGGAAAACCGGAGGCGACGGACACCGAATTGCTCGCGGCGGCGGCGGCGGCGAATGCGCGCACGTTCATCGATCGGTTGCCGAACGGACTCAGCAGCGTGGTGGGCGAGCGCGGCGTGAAATTAAGCGTGGGCGAGAAGCAGCGGATTTCGATCGCGCGCGCGCTGCTGAAAGATCCTCCGATCTTGATTCTCGATGAAGCGACCGCAAGCGTGGACACGACGACGGAGCGCTTGATTCAAGAGGCGCTCGAACATTTGATGGCGCATCGCACCTGCATCGTGATCGCGCATCGGCTGTCGACAATTGTGCGCGCGAACCAAATCCTGGTGCTCGAGCGGGGGCGAATCATTGAGCGCGGCACACACGCGGAGCTGCTCGAGCTCGGCGGAAAATATGCGCGGCTTTGCGAGCAGAGTTTTCTCGAAACGCCGCGCGAACGTGAAGCGGGACCATCGGACGAGATTCCGCCTCAGCTCCAGGAAGTAATTGTCGATCTTGACGCGCCGCCGGCGGTTTAACCGCGCGGCTGCGCGAGCTCGTTGTACTTTTGTTCGAGATCACGGTAACGCTCTTCCACTTCCGCGAGCGCGCGCCGCTCTTCACGCAAACTTTGTTCGAGCTCGCGAATCCGGTTCTGCAAATCGACCGCCATTCCGCTGGCGGCCGGCTCACCTGAGGCAACTTCATCTGACTCATGAATTTGCGACTGCAACAACTTTGGCATTTCTTGAATCCGCCGGCGTGTACCGTCGCATGAATTAATCACGAAAGTTTCGCCGTTGATCTCGCCGAGGCGTATGAATTCCTGAATCGCGCCGAGCGTGGTCAGCCCATAATAACGCTCGGTCGTCACTTCTACAAGCCAATCCATTCCAAGCTGCGGGAGCATGGGCGCTTTCGTCCAGCTCTCCTGGTCGCTCGATACGACATCATGCGGAGCGACGCGTGCTACAGACGCCCAGCGCGCGAGTTCTTCAAATTGCAACGGACCGAAAATATTTCCGTCCTCGTGTTTCCGCAGAAACCACTGCTGCCCGGCAGGCGCTTCCATCAGTCGTTAGGCGTCGAGGCCGGCGAACTACCCGAACCTGCCGCCGGCGGAATCATGATCGTCTGACCGGCCTGCAATTTCAGAGGATTCTCGATGTGGTTGTACTTTTGCAGTTCGTCCACGGACACCTTGTACATCTTCGCGATGGCGGTGAGCGTTTCGCCGCGCGCGACGATGTGCGAATTGCCCGACGCGGCATGATTCGCGCCCTCGTTAGGCGATGAAGCGCTGACCGCCGGCGAAGGCGTCGCTTCGCCAATCGGGACGCCGGGCTTGGCCAGCTGCTGCTGCAGTTTCAAAATCTGTTGCGAAAGCGCGTCGATCTTTGCGTTTTGCTCGTCGATTTTTTTGCTCAACGCTTCCAACTGTGAGGCCTCGGGTTTCGCGGTCGAGCTCGGCGCAAAAGTTTGCGCGGAAAGATCGACATAAAAAAATGCGGTCAGAAAAAGGACCGTCGCAGTCATCGCAATAAACTTCATCGGACTGCCATCTTGGCATCGGCGACGAAAGCTGGCAAGCGCGCGGCTAATAATGGCGAGCAGCTTGCCTTTTCGCCGTTTGCTCTTAATTTTTTTGCATGCCTGAGCGCATCCAAAAGCCGCCCGTTCCGTGGGGGCCAAAACCGGGCGATGGCGATGGGCCGAGGTCGCCCGATATTTCGAAACCGGACACGAAAGATCTGCTGAAAAAGATGCGCAAAGTGGACCCCAACCAGTCCAAGCGCTACCGCCAGCGGACAGGCCAGTGATGGAACCGCCCTTTGTGGCGCTTGACCAGAATTCCGCTGGCTCAGGCAATGATTTCCCCGCGCTGCTTCGGCGTCGCGGCTTGCTCGCTCCGCCGCCGAATCCAACTTCCGTTTCTTCGCCACCGAGCGGCGCGTGGACGCAAACGCAGGCGACCACCATTCTCGCGTTCAAGTTTGCCGGCGGCGTGCTCGTGGCGGGCGATCGGCGCGCGACCGCGGGCAACACGGTGGTTTACGATCGCGCCGATAAGGTGCTCGAAATAGATCGACATTCGATCATGGCGATCGCGGGCGTGCCGGCGACGGCATGGGAAATGGCGCGTGTCCTCGAGCATTCGTTCCAATTTTTTCGGCGTACGCAATTGCAAGAAATGAGCGTGGACGGAAAAGTGCGCGCACTGTCGAAGTTACTCCGCGATAATTTCGGGTTCGTCATGCAAGGCGTGGGTGTGGTCGTGCCGATTTTCGCGACGTATGACGCCGGCGCCGATCCGGCCGCGCGGCTTTATTTTTACGACGCGATGGGCGCGCAGTTCGAAGTGACCGATTATGCCGCGACTGGCTCCGGCTCGCCGGCGGTGCGCGGCATTTTGTATTACGAAAACACTTGGGGCCGCAAAACTTTGCTTAAATTAAATGAAAATGAGGCTGTGGTGGTGGCGTTGCGTGCGCTCGACACCGCCGCCGAATCGGACACAGCCACGGGCGGCGTCGATCGAAGCGGAAAAATTTTTCCGATCATCAAAGTGGTTTCCAAAGAGGGGATCACCACGTTGCCAGAAAAGCGCATCGGCGCGCTCTTTAAGAAAAGCGTCGCATGATTGAAGAGCCATATCGTTGGGTGGAAGCGATCGGGAACCGTCGCGAGTACGTCGAGATGCAGCTTGCCGCGGGCAGCCCGATCGCCGCGGTCAGTTGCCGCGATGGCATTTTGTTTCTCACGCTCGGTCGATCGCGCCAGAAACTTTTTGAAATTTACGATCGCATCGCCATGGGCGCGATTGGACATCCAGGCGACATCGAACGGCTGCGCATGGAGGCGATTGAAATGGCGAGCACGGAAGGATTCACGCGATCAGCGGGCGATGTTTCGCTGCGACGTCTCGCGCATTACTCACTCAGTCCAGTGATGAAGAATGCATTCGAGCAAGTGTACGGTGCTCCGTTCCTCGCGCGAATGTTGTTTGCCGAGATCGGCGCCACGGCGGCGGAAGATTTGTTTTTGCGCGTGGAATACGATGGCGCGATTGCGACCAACGGTCCGACCTCCGCAAACGCGCGGCAGGATTTCGGCGCGCTTAGCGGCACGCGGCAATCGACCGAGCTGATGGAATCCTTCTTGCAAGCCGAGCACAGCGCGAGTTCCACATTCGAACGCGCCGTGAAAACGGCGCTCGATGCCTGGTGCGTCGGCCACATGTCGCTCGGCGAAGACGGCGTGAAGGAGTTGCCGGCGCGCGAAAAGATTACGGCGCATCGCAAGGAGCAGATGAACATGACGGGCGTTGAGGCATCATTTTTGGAACGCGCTGGAAAGATCGCTATTCGCTATCGCACACTTTCGGAAGAGGAATTGCGTTCGTCTATGGGCGATTAACTTGCGGTGCGTTTTGTATGCTGCGGACTGAAATAGGGGAGCGCGGAAAGATCCGCGGCGCCTTTGCGTGGATCGGATTGCTCTTGATGGTCGCATCTTTCGTGTGGCTTCAATTGATCTCGCGAAATGAATCGACAACGACCGTGGCGCAGCCGAATCCGGAAGGGCGGTTCGTGCTCGTCGTGATCGACCCAGGTCACGGCGGCCAGGATTCCGGCGCAATGTGTGGCGGCGTTCTGGAGAAAGATCTCACTCTCGATGTTGCGCGACGCATCGCACGACTCTTGCAAGTGCAGGGATTGAGCGCAGTGCTTACGCGAAACGGAGACGAATATGTTTCGCTGGCGAACCGCGCCGCGATCGCGAATCGCGCGCGCTCTTGCATTTTTGTCAGCATCCATTTCAACGACACAAAGAAAACGGCGACGAGCGGCATCGAGACGTATTACGCGGCCCGGCAAGAAACGAATTCTCCGCTGATTGCATCGTGGTTGCCATTCTTGCAGCGCGCCGCGCTCGACTTGCCTAACGTCGAGAGCCAAAGTCTGGCCGATTTTGTCCAGGAAGCGCTGGTCGGGCGCACGCAAGCAGTGAACCGCGGCACAAAGACGGAACAATTTTTCGTGCTGGCGAACGTGCGCCATCCCGCCGTGCTCGTGGAGGGCGGTTTTCTTACGAATAAGGACGATATGAACAAGCTGGCGGTGGACACTTACCGAGAGCAAATCGCGGCCGCGATCGCAGACGGAATCGCGCGTTACCGCGACATCACTTCGCACCGTCAACCGACATCGGCTGGAACTCCGCCGGAGAGCTGAATAAGCTAGAAAATTGAAGCGTCAAAGGAAGACACAATGAAACAAACCGCGCAAATCGTAGTCGCGATTTTTCTATCGACAATCGCGATTGTTCAAGCCGATCAGTCGATCGAGTCGGCGCAACAAATTCTGAAAGATCAAGGCTTTTACTACGGCGAGGTCAACGGAAAAAAAGATACGGACACGATTGCTGCCATTCGCCGTTTCCAAATTCGGAATGGATTACCCATCACTGGTGAACTCGATAACGCGACGCAGCAATCGCTCGGTGCGGGCGCGACTGTTTCGGCTCGACCCGCTGCGAAACCTGCGAGCACACCAGAGAGCAATACGTCTGATTTGCGTGATGAGTCGTCGGACTCGCTAAAGACGGCCCGAGGGGACCCAGCTCAACCGCGAAGTTACGACACGCAACGACAGCCGCCTCCATCTCGAGGTCCGCAGGACTACCCTTTTGCGCCGCCTTCATCTCGAGGCCAACAGGACTATCCTTATACAGGATCGTCTGTCACGCCGCCCGTAACCGACGTGTTCGCAAACACGCCCTACGAAGCAGCGCCGCCGGCGGTGCAACGGCAGGTCATCGTCGGCGCGCAAGTGATTCTGATGCGGGGCGGTTATTACCGCAGCGGCATTGATGGAATCTACGGGCCGGGCATGGAATTTTCCTTGCGCGCATATCAATCACGCATCGGTCTTCCTCCGTCGGGACGTCTCGATATGGATACTCTGAGCTCACTCGGATTGCTACCGGGGCAACGCGCATTGGAATTCCGTCCGCCGCGAAGAGTTTGGTCAGGAAGACCGGTCGAGCCGCCAGTCCGCGGCGAGTGGGTGCATTAGCGAACCGCGGGCGATTCGGCCGGCGTTGCGGATTTCATCTCGTCGAAGCGCACTGATTGCAGCTCCGCCGAAACAGTGCCGACGAAAATTTGCGCTTCAATCCGCAGGATCAATCGGTCCGCGTCATCCGAGATCCAAGCCGTGGCACGACGGAATTTTCGATGCGGCTCCAGCTCTCCGTTCTTGCCGACGCGGTGCAATTGCAAGTCGAGCTTGATCGCTTTGTAATTACCGGCGCGCACTGAGATTTTTTCGCGACCGATCACTTTCACGGTGGCCAGATACGCAGAAGTCGCCGGATAAACGACGAGTTGCACGACTTTTTGATTTTCCAGCGTCTGGCTCCGCACATAGAGCAGCGACGACTGAAGGTCGAAAAGATTGGGAAAGTTAAACCGCCTTTCTTTTTGCGCGGTCTTGGGATCGCGGCCAGTAGTCCGCTTGGACGTAACGCCACGCGTGTCGAACGCCAGGTCAGTCACAGTTTTTTTTGAACGTATATTCTCAATCTGATTCACCGAGAAGGGTCGCAACGTTTTCCCGTCGGCCAGCGCCGAGTATTTCACATCGAGTTTCCAAAGCGCACGCACCAGCCCAACCGTTTGACCATTGCCGTTTAGCTGAAAGCGATCGCCCGGAATTTGGGTCCAGCTCACATCCGCGGCGGCCGCGGTGAACCCGCTCCAGGCGAATCGATAAGCCGCGTGCAAAGACCGCGGCGGTGGGAAAGAGCCGGGACCGGAAGTGGTAAGCGTTGTTTGCCAGCTATCGGCGCGAGTATCTGCCAATGCCGAATATGTCAGCAGAAGCAAAAGCGCGACCTTAGAGAAAAGCCGAAAACCAAAGCGTTGGATCGACATTGCGCTGCCGAGATTTCGAGCCCCGAACATCCCTCAAGTTTCTCCAGATTTATCCGCGCGGCCCTTTATAAAGCAAACGAACGCGGAGGCCACCTCGCGCTTCGTCGTGAAAAACGGAGCGATTACGGTTTGGTCGCGGACTTTACCGGAGTCGCCGACGGACTCGCCATAGTCGTGCTCGGCGAAGTAGACGAGGTCGTGCGACCAGGCTTATTCAACACCGCGATCACATCATTTGTGAAATCCGCATTATCTCGCGAATACATCACGATCGGAACGCCGTTCATGCTGAAGCCCGATTTATCGAAAACCAAATCCATGCTGTTCGATTTCACTTTGTCCATCACGACATCGGTGATGTCCTTCACAATGCCTTCGCGCATGCGCAGTCCCTGCTCTTGCAGTTGTCGCTCGCGGGTTTGGCGGAATTCAGTGATCTCGCGCTCCATGTTCTTGATGTTCGCAATCTTGTCGTCGCGCTCTTTGGCCTT
Organism: uncultured Chthoniobacterales bacterium; assembly: GCA_955652855.1. Next base: position 9,690 of record CATPCN010000085.1, read on the forward strand.
TTGCGTTTTCGCGGCGGCGCTCAAAGCAGGCGCTTCCAGTTGCTGATTCAGCTTGTTGATTTCATCGAGCGCCTTTTTGTAGGTGTCCATGCGCTCGTCTAATTCCTTCTTGGCGGCGTTCTTGGCTTCGTTGATTCTCGCTTCTGCGTCTTTCGTCTTGTTATATTCTTTGAAGGCGCGGGCCATGTCCATGGTGCCAACTTTCATTGTGCCTTGCGCGAAAGCCGCAACCGGCAGAGCGACAGCGGAAACCAAGGTGATAAAGAGAAGCTTTTTCATAAAAAGAGATAAGACTGGTAGCCGAATCGCGTTAGACTGCAACAACTATCGTGCGTTCAAAATTGATAGCCGACGTTGAAGTTGAATCTTCCACTGCCATTGTTTCCAGCTTGCTGAAGCGGAATGCCGTAATCGAGTCGCAGCGGCCCGATTGGCAAATCAAGACGAAGACCGAAGCCGAAATCTGAGGCGATATCCGGGTTGCTGTAATCGAACGGGCCTTTATTAACGAACCCTGTGTCATAAAAGATCGCGCCGCGCGCTTTCTCCACGATCGGGAAAGTAAGTTCCACTGTCCCTCGGGCCAGACTCTGGCCGCCGATGGGTTCGCCGCGAATGTCCTTTGGACCAACGTCGCGAAAGGCGAAACCGCGCAAATCATTTGACCCGCCGAGAAAGAGCCGATCGAAAATCCGCACATTTGATATCTCTTCGGAGACCAGAGCTGGCATGGGCGGATGGCCTGGGCCTGGTACAAGAATCGTTTTCGTCTCCGGACCTCCCCATGTGTTCACCCCAGCGATCTCGCCGTTGAAAAGGAGGATCAAGTCCAATGGCAGATGAAAATATTGCGATGCTTGCACATCAAAACCGTAGATTTGGATATCCCCTCCAAGAGGTCCGCCGGCAACGTATGGAGTCATCGTGATCCGCTGTCCATTGCGTGTCAGGAATGGGTTATCCCGTCGATCAATAACCAAACTCGGCGTGAGCACGCTTTTGATCGTCGAACCTTTCTCCACTTGAATGTCGGGTGAAGCGCCGGCTGCGACATTAAAAATATCAGTATCTTCGAGGCGATAGCCCAAGCTGACTGCCATATAGGGGCCGAGAGGCTTGCGAAGCTCGAGCGCGATTCCGTAATTGCGCTGGTCGTAAACCGAGCTCAGGAAGCTGGCCTCGTGATAATACGCTTCCCCGCCTAGCGATAAGCGCCGGTCGAGAAAATACGGTTCGATCAGGCCAAGCGTGAAATCCTTTCGCGTCGTTCCGTACTGAATTCGTGCACGGAATTTCTGCCCGCCGCCCGTAAGGGCCGGCCAATTCAGAATGTCGAAGTTGCCTTGCGTCAGCTCGATGAAACCGACGACACTATCAACCGTGCTGTAGCCTGCGCCGAAGTTGAGAGATCCGGTGCGTTTCTCTTCCACCTGCACGGTCAGATCTTTGCGTCCAGCTACCCCGGTGTCTTCCGGATAAGTGTCCACCTTCGCGAAGTAACCGAGATTCTCGAGCCGTTTTTTCGAAATATCCACGCGCACGGTGTCGTAGACCTCGCCAGGCGCGACTCCAATTTCGCGCCGTATCACTTTGTCCTTTGTGCGGGTGTTGCCGATAATATTGACGCGCTGCAGGAACGAGCGCGTTCCTTCCTCGATCTTGTAACTCACGTCGATCGTTCCAGGCCCTACCGGCGCGCCTTTCGAAGCAACAGTTAGATCGACATATCCGCCGCGGCCATACGCGTCGGAGACCGCCTTGGCATCATCGCGCAATTGCTTTGGCGAATAAACCGAGCCCTCTTTCATCTTGATGACGGCGCGAAGTCTTTGCTCCGTCGTCGCCTTCTCGCCGGAGAAGGACAATTTTCCGACGTGATATTTCGGGCCTTCATTGACCACGATGATGATGTTCATCTTGCCCTTGATCCGCTCGCGCCGGACATCCTTGACCTCAATGTCGATGTAACCGTGGTTCTGGTAATATTCGCGGATGCTATCGAGGTCCTGTTGCAGCTGCGTTTCCTGCAGCCGGCCCGATTTATCGAGAAACGCAATGAGCGTCTTGCCGCGGGTTTTCATTTGCTTCCGCAAAATCCGATCGCTGAAAATCGTGTTCCCTTCGAAATTGAGGCGGGACACAGTGCCTTTCACGCCTTCGTTGATCGTGTAGACCACGCGGGCTGTGCCACGCGTCTCGTCCGCATCCACGCGAAACTGCACGTCGATGTCGTTATACCCGCGCCCTTTGTAAGTATCGATGATCTTCTGCCGGCCTTCCTGCAGCGCGTTTTCATTCACTGACGTGTTGATCTTGATGCCGATCTCTTTGCGTAGTCTTTTCGCGCTGACTTTTTGCGCACCGTCGATCTCGATCTCGTTGACCATCGCGCGCGTTTGCACCACCACCGTCACTTTCACGCCGTCGCCTGCCGGTTCGCCAAAAATTCGGACGTTCTGAATTGACCCCGAGCTGTAGAGACCGCGAATGTCCTGCTCGACGAGCGTATCGGAATAAGGTTCGCCGATTTTCGTCCGAATCTGCGAAAGAATCCGCTCACGGCTGACCGTCTGCGGCCCGACGTACTTCACATCGATCGAGCGCACCGTCGCTCCATTCTGTCCGTGTGCGGTCAACAAACTCGCCACCAACAAAGCAGCTGGGAGTAAGATCGACAACGCGGGGCGACAAAACGGACGGTGTAAATATTTGGTCATAGATCAAGATCCCGCCCCCGGAGAGTCCCTAGGTGTGGCGGGCTCGTATTAGATGGGGAATGAGAGGGCGGTCGTCAAGGCTGGAATTTTTCGGCTGCGGGGAGAGGAGCTTACAAATAGACAACGCAAGAGGCCATTTAGTTCAGCAACTCGTACCAATTATTTCTCCGGCGCGGCTCGTAACCCGCGTCGCGAATGAGCGATTCGATCTGCGCCGCGTCGAGGCGAAACGTCGTGCCCGCGCTGCTCACCACGTTCTCCTCCATCATGACCGAGCCGAAATCGTTCGCGCCATATTTTAACGCGATCTGTCCAATGTCCGGTCCCTGCGTCACCCACGAGCTCTGGATATTGTCGATGTTATCGAGGAAAATCCGGGCCAACGCCTGTGTGCGAAGATATTCCGCCACGCCGGTCGGATGCTTAATTTTCAACGCCGTGTGCTGCGGTTGAAACGTCCAGCAAATAAACGCGGTAAATCCGCCGCTCTTGTCCTGTTGATCGCGAATCCGCTGCAAATGTTCCACCCGCTCGGCAATCGTCTCCACGTGACCAAACATCATCGTCGCGCTTGATTTCAAGCCGAGCTCGTGCGCGACTTGCATCAC
>CATPCN010000086.1 GCA_955652855.1 uncultured Chthoniobacterales bacterium
ATCAAGCCGCTCGGGCAACCGGGCTGGCTGATGCTGCATCTCGTTGTCGCGGCCACGGTTGCCTTCTGGTTGTCCCGCGTTTTCTGGCGCTTTGCGCTTCGCCATTACTCGAGCGCCAGCTCCTTAGATCGACGTAATAATGGCCGGATTTCGGGCCACATTTCCATGGGAAAACTCTACTTGCGCCCTTGTGGAATTGCCCTTAATTAAGCCTCCGCCCGACGCCGGCTTTACCCGGCGTCTTTAAGATTATGGCCAGCTCCAAGAAGAAAAAGAGGAAATCCGCTCCGAAGAAAGCTGCGGCTCACAAGGCATCGAAAAAGCGAACCGTGAAAGCCTCTTCCAAGAAGCGTGCTGTGAAAAAGAGCGCTGCAAAAAAAGCGCACGCCCGCGCGGTCAAGGCTTCGAAATCAGCACGGAAAATTCAATCTCAACCACCAGTCAAGTTGCTCGGCAAGAATCATCGCGGGCGCAAACTCGATCCATTTACGCGCGCGCAGAAGGAAAAGCTTCTTCAGTTGCGCGACGCCATGGTGGATTCGATGGCTGGAGTTGCGCAAGACACGTTGCGTTCGCGCGCTGAAGGCAGCGAAGCTTCCGCTTTCGGCATGCATCAGGCGGATGCGGGCAGCGACGCCTACGATCGCGATTTTGCTTTAAGTTTGCTTTCGCAAGAACAGGACGCGCTCTATGAAATCGATCAGGCGCTCAAGCGGATCGAGCTCGGCACCTATGGCAAGTGCGAGATGTCGGGCAAACAAATTCCCCGCGCGCGACTCGAAGCGATTCCATTCGCGCGTTTCACGGTCGAATGTCAATCGCAGCTCGAGAAGCAAGATAAAGCTTCGCGTGTTCGGCAATCAGTCACGTCGCTCTTCGGTTTGACTGACGAAGATGGCGAAGGCGAAGAAGAAGAGGCCACGACGACCGCCGAAGCCAAGGAATAAATCATGGCGCAGGAAATTATCACGCTCGAATGCACGGAAGCGAAAGCGCTGGGCAAACCCGTTTCGCGTTACATGACTTCGCGCAACAAGAAAAGTCCGCGCACACCGAACCGGCTCGAGAAAAAGAAATACAATCCGTTCTTGAAGAAACACACGCTTCACCGCGAAACGAGGTAATTGTCGATGCAACCAAAAACCGCAAAACGCCGTTCCGCGTTCCGCCGCGCCAATCGCACCATGCCGCGCCGCCGGATCGACATCGCCGTCGAAGCGATCGATTACAAGAATCCGGATCTGCTGAAGAAATTTGTGACCGAGAGCGGCAAAATTTTACCGCGCCGCGTCACCGGAATGCCGGCGCACATGCACCGCAAGATCACGCGCGAAATCAAGCGCAGTCGATCGGTGCTCTTGATGAAGTGATTTGTAGGGGACGCTGTTAACGTCCCGATCGGGAAGCCAACGGCTTCCCCTACAGTTTGTCATCCCGAGCGAAGTCGAGGGATCTCTTATTTGCGATTTCTAATCGTCCGTACGATTAGGATCAGGCTGAGGCGTCGACCAAATTCCCAGGCGTTCAGCGTTCGCTAGCTTCTCCGCGGCGACGATACGCTGTTTAAATTGATTATAATCTTTCTGTGAAACCTGCAATTTGACGTCCGAACTCGCAAACATAGTTGCCCCAGCAACACATCCCCGTCGTACCAACTCAACATTCAAGTTGTCGCCTTTATCGACAATCCAAACGATGATCAGTTTCGAATCCTGAATGCGCTCATTAAAGGGCGAGTAAATTAGAACCGGGAGCATTATTGCCTCAGGATGCTTTGCTAGCCATCCATTCTTCATGGCTGCGAAGTCAGAGCTAAGCTCCGCTCTAAAAAAGCCGACCGAGAGAAGCGAATAGAAAATTGCTGGGTTGTGACGGCTTACTCCAAAATGGTCAGTCCATTCAACCTCATCTGGTTTAATCCGAAAGCGGATGGCAGTAGGCTCAAAAAGAAAATGCCAAAATAAAAACGCGTGCTTCGAAAACATTTAAAAGTCTTCACGCCTTCCGCGTTCGCTCGCCTTGCTCGATCAATTTCCAAAACTCGCGCGCTTTTTCGAGCTGCGCGTCTTCTGCGGTCGGAAGTTTGCTACGAAAAAGAAAATCGCGCAGCGTGTTTTTGTGCAGCACGCGGTGCACGGTGATTCCTTCGGCGCGCTTCTCGAAGTAAATCCGGTAATCTTTTGCGCGGTAGCGATATAACTTCTTTCCTTCGCGCTCGATCACACCAAAACGGCTCTTATCCAAGTTGTCGAGCTCTTCCGGCAAAATTTGAAACTCGGACAGCAGATCGAGCTGGAGCTTTTTTGGAAGCGCAGCCATCTCCGCTGCGCTCAATTCGTTGAAGATGATCTGAAACATTGACAATCAAATGTAAACGCGCCGGACGCGGCTGCCAATGCGCGTCACAATCTCCCATGTGATCGTGCTGGCGTGCTCCGCTAATTCCGCGCAGGAAATTTCCTGATCGCCTTGACGACCCATCAAAACGACTTCGTCGCCAACATCGACATGTTTTAATTCGGACGCATCGATCATCATTAAGTCCATGGTCACGCGACCAAGCAGCGGACAGTGTTGACCGTGAACCAAAACCGCCGCGTCGCGATTGGAAAGGTTTCTCGGATAACCATCGGCATAGCCCGCCGTCAGCGTGGCGACTCGCATTTTTTTCGGCGTGATGAATGTGCGTCCGTAACTGATGGAGCTGCCTTTCGACATGTCGCGCACGAGACCAATCCTGGTTTTGAACGTCATCACCGGCTTCAGAATTTTTTGAAACTCCGACAGCGGCGAGATGCCGTAGAGCATCACGCCCGCGCGCACGATATCGAACGGCGGATCGGCGAACGCAAGCACGCCGGCGCTCGGCAGCACGTGGACTCTGTAGTCGCCGGGAACTTCAGCGCGAAATTGCCTAACGAGTTTTTCGAACGCGGATAGTTCTTCACGCGTGAACGTTGCGTCTTCGTTCGAAACCGGCAGATGCGTTGAAACACTGTGAATCTTGATGTTCGGAAGCGTCGAAACTTTTTTAAAGATTCCCGCGGCGGCGGCCTCCGGCGTTCCCATTCGCCCCATTCCGGTATCGACGACAAAGTTGATCGCGACGGGTTTGGCTCGCGCAGCGCGATCAAATTCCTGCGCTTCTTCAAAGGTCGAGACCGAGGCGATGAATTCGCGCTCGGCGATTGTCGATCTTTCTTCGGGCAACGCCGGACCGAGAATGACGATCGGATGAGGCAACGCGCGTCGCAGCTCGATCGCTTCCTCCAGGTTAGCGACGCCGAAAAGTTGCGCAGCATCGGTGAGCGCTTGCGCGACGCCGACCATGCCGTGCCCGTAAGCGTTCGCTTTTACGATGGCGAGAAGTTGCGCCGCTCCGATCCTTTCGCGAACGACGCCGGCATTGTGGCACAGCGCGGTGCGATCAATCTCCGCCCAGGATCGATAATTATTTTTATTCATCTCGCGCCTAACGATCCTACCACTGCTCTCGGAACGGTGATGTGCGGTTCGCGCAGATAAATCGGTTCGAGCGGCGGTTGAAACACTTTGGTCGCTCTGGATTGCGCGAGCTTCGCAAGAATTCGCGCTGATGGATACGCAACGATCGAGTTTAACGAAAGTTTCTCGGTCGAATAAACCGGCGCATTAATCTCATTCAATCTCACGCGCAGCTCTTCTTCCCTGCACAGCGCCGGACCTTCCACGAGTTCGCCCGCGACGACATGCGCGAAGAAAAATGATTCGCGCCGCGCATCGCCGATCACGAAGTATTCGCTCGGCTCAACTTCGAGCGCGCATAACGAAGAAATTCCGATGAGCTCCGCGCGATGCGCCATCTGTAGTCCGGTCGCAGTCGCGATGGCAATGCGCGTTCCCGCGTACGAACCCGGCCCGAGCCCGACCACGATCGAATCCGGCCGGCCATGTCGATCGAGGCACGCGTGCAAATTCTCGAAAAATAAGCCGGAATGTTTTCGATCGTTTGCAAAATCGCGGTGGAACGACACGTGATCGTCCGCACGCCAGGCGATCGAGCCACGCGCGGTGGAGAGGTCGAGCGCGAGAATTTTCATAAATATGTCGATCTTGTAATCACGCGGCCAGTTTCATTTTTCATCTCAAAGCGAATCCAGGCTGCGTTTTTCGGGATCAATCCTGGAAAACGATCGGCCCATTCGATGACGGAAACGCCATCAAGATAATCGTCGAACCCCAGCTGCAAAACCGCTCCCGGCGTTTCGAGTCGATAGAAATCAAAATGATAAACAGGAAGCCGGCCGCCGCCGTACTCATGAATGAGTGTAAAAG
>CATPCN010000087.1 GCA_955652855.1 uncultured Chthoniobacterales bacterium
AAAGTGCAGTCGGTGGAAACGGTTGACACCAAACATCCGGACGAAACGCAAACTGCTGTGACCGTGCTTGCGCGGGTGGAGAAAGTGGAGCGGACAAAGTTCGGACTTACCGAAGGTGACAAAATTCGAATCCTTTACACACGGCGCGATCGTAAGCAGCCAATGCCAGGACCCAGCGAACTCCCGATCCTCTCGAAGGACCAAACGTATCCGGCATTCCTAAATCAGGACGGGAAGAACAAAGACTACGTTCCTGCTGCCGGGGGTCGTAGCTTCGACCGCATGGAAGCGCAGAGCGAAAGACCGACTGATAAATCTTATAAAACTTCGGACACGAATCTGAGCGTGAGGGTGCCAGACTGGGTGCCGATTTACCCCGGCACATCCGCTACCAGAATTGACTCTCATCAAGCCGGGAACGAGCATTATTTCAACTTCCAAATGATACTGAAGGGTCAGGGAGCCTGCGCCAAGGTGGTCGATTGGTATGAGGAAAAACTGCATGCCGCGGGGTACAATACTTATGCACGGTACGATTATCACGAGGCGAGCAGCTCGAAACTTAACAATATGTCGTTGGTGAGATCGGATGGACCGGGCAATACTCGGTCGATCAACGTGCATGTGAGCTGGAACGTCGACGACACGACCATCGCGATCGAATCAGTGGAACGTAATGTGACCGGTGGCGCTACGGCGGCTCTTCCGAACTGGGTCCCGATCTATCCCGGAGTGCAGGTTAACCACATGGACGCGAGTAAGGCGGGCGACGACGCATATCATCTCGGGTTCAGTTTCGCGACGACCGATGATCCCGCCAAGGTTTACTCGTGGTATGAGAGCAAACTCAAGGCAATGAAGTTTCGCGTCAGCGCCACCATCACGCCGAACTCAGTGGGGCATTTTGTTGCAAATACTTCCGACGGTCATCGGACGCTTAACATGCGGAACTTCCCCACAACGCCTGAGAACACATTCACGGTGGAAGTGGTCGAGCGTTAGGCTCTGCGCATTGATGAGCAATTGCGCGCGAATCCCGCGCAGATAGTCACCGATGTTGTCTGTCTGGTTGCGCCTGGGATTGATTGGTTATTACGCCACCAAACTGAATTGGAGCCACCTGAGATTTCGCAGACAGCGCGCGTATGCCTGGAGAAGCTTTAACCCTCCATCGCCCACAAACCTATCCGCGCAATCGCAGGGATGCATCATCAACCGGGACTCGCTGCGGTGCGACTGGTTTGGGGCATCGGCGCTATTGGCTTAACCCAACCCTCCTTATGCCGGCCAAAGGGATCAGCGTTTGCGGACCGTCCGACATTTGGCGGAAGGTGATGACATGGATCCGCGGCAAATCGGCCATTTGGCCGCTTTCTCAGGGCACTCGAAGCTCAGTATCAGTTCTGTATCTTCTCAATACCGACAGCCTCAAGGTGGCGGTTAAGCGCCGGCATGTCTTTCGAGACGAGCGCCCGCCAACGCTCCACAACGACGTCTGATCGACGTTGGATCTCCGCAACAGCTGCCGTGAGCGCTGGCGTCGGCGCAGCATCTGCGTGTTGAATTCGGTCGAAAACCGTTTCCAGCTGTGCAAGGACTTCGAGGCTGGGCGGCGCACCTGGCCGAGAATCTGTAGGCATAAATTCCCGCAGCTTTTTGTCAAACGCATCCAGTTGCTCCGTCACCGGGTTCTGACGCGCGCGTTCTTTCGTCTTGGCGATCGCGTTGCTTAGCGCGCTGAGGCTTTTGCTGATTGGAGCAAGAGTGGGTCGGATTTGATACAACTTCTTCGCAAGTTCGAACTGTGCCGCAAGGTCGGCGGCCGAAGCTTTCACGCGTGGATCCATTCTTACCGAAAGCGGCTGTGTGAGGCTCTTGCCACCGACCCTTAGCACGATCGAGTACTCTCCTGGCAGGCACCACGGGGAGGTGGGTTGCGGTGCGGTGTTGTGGTAAACAGCTGACATCGGGTAGTCCGGATCGACAGCAACGGGGGTGTAGTGCATGTCCCACAGAAACCGATGAAGCCCGGCGTTCGCCGAGAGAGGCTGCGGCGGACGCACCCAATACGAAGGGATCTTCAGCTGCTTTACGTCGGGCAGGACGGGTGGGTCGGTGCTTGCGTAAGAGCGCACAATATTTCCAGTCGGGTCCTTGATCTCGAGCGTGACCGGACCCAGAGAATCGCTGCTTAAATAGTAATCAATCATCGCTCCATCGGGCGGATTTTCTCCGGCCGGTTCGTCTGGAGGTAATGGCGTGTCCGTATTGAGGCTCCAACGAACACGCAGAGCAGTTTGCGGTTTTAGAAGAACCGTCTCATGTTTGTCGCTTGGGAGTTGCCGTAATGGCGAGATGTTATCGAGAACCCAGAAGCCGCGTCCATGTGTGGCGACCGCAAGATCATCGTCTTTGATGATCAAGTCGCGAATCGATGTCGCGGGCATGTTGAGCCGTAGCGACTGCCAGTTTTCTCCGTCGTCGAAGGAAACGTAAACGGCGCGTTCCGTTCCGGCAAAGAGTAAACCTTTCCGTTGCGTGTCTTCGCGCACGACGTTGACAGTTTGCCCGTCGGGAATTCCTTTCACGATCTCCTTCCAGGTTTTACCCGCGTCGCTTGTCCGATAAATATGAGGGCGCATGTCGTCGAGCCGCAGCGTGTTCACCGCGGCATAAGCGGTGTTGGCGTCGAAGTGTCCGGCGTCAATTAAGGAGACTTTCTGCCATGCCGACAGTTGTGACGAAGTGACGTCTGCCCAGTTCTTGCCCCCGTCGCTCGTCAAATGAATCAATCCGTCGTCTGTTCCCGCCCAGATTCGATTCACATCCAACGGGGAGGGTGCCACGGTATAGATAACACCGCGCTGTTTCACGTCAGCAGTCGGGGCGGTCCGGTATTTGCCGATGGACGCCGGCAACTCGTAAGTCTTACGGGATAAATCTGGACTGATCTGCTCCCAACTCTGTCCGCCGTCGCGTGTTTTCGAGAGTGTGTTTCCGGCAAAGAAAAGGAGGTGTGGATCGATGGGCGACAAGATGACCGGCTGGGTTCGGAGCATCCGAAAGTCAGGCGAGCGCAGCGGCACCGGTAGAATGTTCTGAGCTTGTCCAGTGCGGCGATTGTAGCGGGTCAGCTTTCCGCCGTAGATGATATCCGGATCCAGCGGATCGGCCGTGACGTAACCGTATTCTTCCGCTGCCACGGGATGCCAATCGCGGAATGTAATTGCGCCATCATTGCCGCGACTCGCAATACCGACGGAGCCGCTCTCCTGCTGCCCGCTGTAGAGCCGATAAGGAAAATCGTTGTCTGCGCTGACGTGATAGAGC
>CATPCN010000088.1 GCA_955652855.1 uncultured Chthoniobacterales bacterium
GAAATATAACAAACGCGATTTCGAAACGCAATCAGTAATGCCTTGTGACATTTCCGATTATGCAAGCTGCGCGCTAGCGTTCGGGAGCTAACACCAGAACGCACGCTCCTTCCAGCCACGGATCTGAACGCCTATCCGCGAGCACCATTGTTCACAATCGAGACGGCCCAATCCGCCGGAATTGATATTCGGAATAGCAAAAGAACAAAAGCCAAAGCGAAACAACAGTGGCCGCGAGAACAACGTGGAGGCATGGACTCCTTATCTTAACGTAAACCAACATCATGCCCAACACACTTATCTCCAGCGCGATTTCCCATCCTGAGACGAAGTTGTGGGTTTTTCCTGAGCGCACCAAGCGTTGATAAAAATGCTCTCGGTGTGATTCACGCCATCGCTCGTTTTTCGCGATACGACGCACAAGCGTAATACCTGTGTCGAGGACGAAGTTCGCGTGCAGTAGGAGCAGCGGCGCGAGCAGCCACATACCGTAAACTCCCGCGAGCCAGAGCGCCAACGTCGCCAAAATAAAACCCAACGGCGCGCTGCCAACGTCGCCCATAAACATGCGGGCGTGCGGAACGTTGTGTGGCAAGAACCCAGCCGCTGAGCCGGAAAGCGCAAACGCAAAGATCACTGCCGGATCTTCCCAACGCTGACTTACGATGCCCGCAATGATGCCCGATCCCGCGGCAGTGACCATTGCCTGGCTCGCCGCAATGCCATTGATCCCGTCCATGAAGTTGAAGGCATTGGTATACCCTGTGATCCAGAGGAACAGTAAGACTCCTCCCGCTCCCAACAATATCGTTGGATGATAGATTCCCTCAGTGCTGATATTGAGTCGTCGCTCCAGTGCACACAATGCAACCACTGCCGTCAAACCATGAAAACCGAAACGGACGCTTACTGGGAGAGGTCGCATATCGTCAATGAATGACACGACCGCGAGAATCACCGCCGAGGCGAGAAATATCCAAATAAGTCCGTTGTCACGAGTGTGTTGTGAGGAAACAACGACAACGATGAACGAAAGAAGAATAGCTATGCCTCCTCCCCGAACAGTAATTTGACTATGGCTGGATCGATCGTTAGGTCGATCGATGATATTGGATCGCAGGAGAAGAATACGTACTGGGAATGCGATCGCGAAACAAAGTAGCGCAGCTAACGCAAACACTTGAACGGGGCTGCTCAGGCTAAGAAAACGCAAAGGCTAAATCCTCCTAGTCAAGCCGGGACATGTTCCTCGATGATGCAAACTCACCAGCATTGAGTTCCGAAAACATCATAACGAGTGAGTCTGTTGCAATGTTCGCGCCAGACCTTCGCCGATTGTGAACGGCCGCTGCTTCCGCGTAGCAGGGATGAACCGACCGCGAGCAAGCTGGTGAGCCGCTCGACCGAGTAACTGTCGAAGGAAATTGGTTTCCTTAGTTTTTCGCCCGGTAGTAAGCCAACCGTTGCGCATCGTATCGACAACCTCGTCGCTCTTCTCTTGCCCGATACGTTCGGCTTTTTGAGAGAAGGCGGGGTAGCCTTCGTCCATTTCATCTTCTCGCACTTCAAAAATAATCTCTTTCATTGATTTCAAAATCTTCAGCTGTTCGCACTCACCGTCCTCAATGTACCATTCATCATCAACCACTCCACGATCATTTAAGTTTTGTATCCTCTACCTTCCATTCATTCCATTCATTCCCTCGGCTCTCGCTTCGATTCTACGGTTCCCGCTTCTCGACTCGCATCCTTCGTATAGGTGCGGTACCACTTCACCATTTCTGCCAAGCCTTCCTGAGTTGATTCTAGATGGCGAAAACCAGTAGACAGAAGTTTGGCACAGGAAAAATGCGTGTTCTCCAGCAAAGCGGCAAGCCGATTACTTGTGAGAGGAAACCCTCTGCGAGTTACCTTCGCAAAAACATCTCCGAGAAGAGCCGCACACTTCGCTATTGGCATCGGCGAAGATCGACCCTGCCAGTTAATCTGCAGTTCCTTGGCTATCATACCAGCGAGTTCACGTACCGAGTAACTTTGCGCGTCGGTGATGTTGTAAATCTCGACGCCTGGTGTCATCCGAGGCAGAAGATACACAACGGCCGCGAAGAGATTCTTCACGGAAACCAGTGATTTGATGTTGCCATTAGAGCCAACGAGGAAGAATCGCCCCTTCGCCAGAGCATCGACCATGGAAAACAAATTCGCTATGTTTCCGGGACCATACACTACTGCTGACCGCAAGATCAAAACACACCGATCCGCCTGTTCTCGCGCCCATTGCGAAACCAGCTGTTCCGCCTCCCATTTAGATCTTCCGTAAGGAGTCTCCCCTGAACCAGTGGCCCTCTCATCGATGGCTGTTTGCGTATCCTGAGATTCGCCGTCTCGCTCAACCGCTTTTATTGTGCTGAAATAAACAAATCTCCTAATGGCATGTGCTGAACACCACTCGAGCCACTGTTGGGTTCCTGCTACATTGACTTGTCGAAACGCGGCGAGATCAGCACCGGTCGGGTTCTGCACATGTTGCTTGACCTCGAGGTGGATGACCACCTCCACTCCAGCCAATAATTCGTCTTCCGATTGTGACGCACCTTTTAACAACAATTCCCGGTCCACCCAAGACCAGTTCGGCGGCAGCTCTGTTATCGTGCGTCTCGAGACCGCTAGTCCGATGTGGCCGGCATTAGCCAGCCCGGTAAGTAGGTAACCGCCAACAAAGCCCGATGAGCCCGTAACCAGCACCTTCATTCAAGGATTATGCTTGCTTTCGACTGTCATGCGACCCCGAATCCCGTTAATCTCGCCCTCCAGCATCCGCTTGATGAGTACTTCGTATCGGCTGATCACCTTCTCTTTCGAAAAATTGGCCAACAAGTATTCCTGGCCGCTTTTACCCATCGCAGTGAGATCCTCGTCCGACATTGTTGAAAGGCTTTGGATTGCAGACGCGAGCTCGGATGGATGTTCGGGCGGTACAGTGATGCCGCTTCTCGCCTCCCGAATCAAGTCAGCCGCCGCGCCAGTCATAGCCATTACAATTGGCCGGCCCGATGCAAGGTAAGCCATCGTCTTAGTCGGTATGATGTAGTTTGAGAGTTCGGAGTGCTTCAGGTGAACCAACAAAAGGTCGGATGCGAACATATAGGCGGGCATGCGGTCCATCGGCTGGCGATCGACAAACCAGACAGTCTCAGCGAGGCCTAGTGACGTGGCGAGTGATGCCACTCTCTCTTTGTCAGAGCCGTCACCGATGAAAACGAACAGGATTTTCGGAACGGAACGCAGTATTTCAGCTGCGCGAATCACAGTATCCAATCCCTGGACGAGTCCCATGTTTCCGGCGAACAGGACGACGAATCGGCCATCCCATCCAAGTTGCTGCCGCGTCCGCGAGCGGGTCTGTCAATCACTGGAAACAAAGAGCTTTTCATCAATCCAATGAGGCATCGCTGAAATCTTTCGTGGATCAATTGACTTCGAAATGAGGTTGTTTCTTGCCCCTTCCGTCACCACGAAAATATGATTGGCGCGCCGGTATACAAAGCTCTCCAGCCAAGCCATGCAGTTGACCAGTCGGCCCGGTTGAAGCATCCCAGACAAGATCGCGGACTCAGGCCATATGTCCTGGACATCGTACACGAAAGGAATTCCGCGTAGTCGTGCGATCATCCAGGCCGTCACGCCGATAGTTAGGGGCGGATGCCAAACATAGATCGCGTCGAGTTTGGGCGCGAAAAAGCTTCCTAGCAACGCCGAGATCATGAATGAACAATAGTTTAGAATTCTGCCGAGCGCTTGTTTGCCGTGATAAGGGTATTCGTAGGTTCGTATCACGGGGACTCCGTCGAGCACTTCGCGTTTCATCGGTCTTAGCCGATACCCCTTGTATAGCTTGCCGTCGGGATAATTCGGAAAGCCAGTGATCACAGTGACGTCGTGACCTCGACTCCTCAAAGCCTGTGCTAGTTCGACAGGCTTTGGAATTGGCTCAGGCTTGTAATATTGTGACAGAACAAGAATGCGCATGAACCTACCGGTAGCTGAGCAAAATCTTCGCCACCGTGGAGGATACGTTTTGCTTTTGATAGCCGTCCGGTGGCTCCCACCGATGCTTGCTGCTCAAGGCAAGTCTCATCCCAGCGACCAGCATATCCGTATTTGCGCCAGCTAAAATATTGCTGCCACATTCGGTCGTCTCCGGTCGCTCGGTGACGTCACGAATCGTGACATTTGGCAGTCCGAAGATGCACGCTTCTTCTTGAACGGTTCCGCTGTCAGTCACAACACCTAAAGCGTTTTTCTCCAGAGAAATAAAATCGAAAAGCCCAAACGGTTTCTCGAGACGGAGCCTCGATGTTTCGATTTCCAACTTGGCGCGCGCTATTTTGTCGGCAGTGCGGGGATGCAAGCTAAGAATAACAGGCTTATCGAAAGCTTTGGCTAGCTTCGTGAGCCCGCATATAAGTTCACGAAGCCGGCCGGGCGGGTCGACATTTTCGGACCGATGCATGGTTGCCACGAAGTATTCGCCTTTCTTCAGATTTAAACGATCGAGAACGTTGCTCGCTTCTATTTGAGGTAAAAAAAAGTCGAGAACCTCTGAGATTGGATTGCCTACGACAAAGATGCGTTCGCGACGAATCCCCTCTGCTACAAGGTTACTGGCGCTCCGTTCGGTGTAAGGCATAAGCACATCGCTGCTGTGGTCGATGATGCGCCGGTTTACCTCCTCGGGCACGCGATTGTCGTAGCATCGGTTTCCCGCCTCTAAATGATAGACAGGAATTCCGTGACGTGCTGCGGCGATGGCGGATAAGCCGGAGTTGGTATCTCCCAGAATAAGCAAGCGGTCCGGCTTAATTTCTGTTAACAGCCGGTCGGCAGCCGCCAGAATCTGTCCGGCTTGCTCACCGAAGGAATTTGCCATGACTCCCATGTGACGATCCACGGGCCGGACATTCAGCTCGTCGAGAAAGAGCTGGCTCAAGTTAGGATCATAGTTCTGGCCGGTGTGGACCAGGACGTGTTCGGCGTGTTCGTCGAGCA
>CATPCN010000089.1 GCA_955652855.1 uncultured Chthoniobacterales bacterium
ACCTGGAGCTGATAAGGCAGGAAGCGACCGTTCGTGGCGATCCTGGTTGATACCGGCGCGCTGGAATTGCTGCGCCGCCGGGTGAAAAACGTGGAGCAGTTGGCGCTCCGGTTTTTTCCTCCAGTAATTTGCTCCCATGTGGCTGCCGAATTTCTTTACGGCCAGCTATCTGCAAGGGTTTCTTCATCCGCACTGCTGCAAGCCCAGGAATTTCTCGAGTCGTTCGATATTTTGGCCCCGAGCTTATCCACTGCCGCGATTTACGCCCGACTTCGTTCTACTCTGAAAGCGACAGGGCGCACTCTGCCAGACCCGGACTACTGGATCGCTGCTCACGCGATCGAAGAACGAATTCCGATCGTCTCCACCGACAAGCACTTCAAGCTTGTTCCCGAGCTCTCGGTTCATCTTGTGCAGATTTCTTGATGTCGGACTCGATCATCACCGTGGAGGGGCTCGGGAAGCGCTGCGGAGCACGAACGTGTGAAGGTAAAAAAGTGACAAGGTTATGAATTTCGCTGAACGGTTCGAAGATTTACGCATCTGGCAGGAAGCTCGTGCGCAGGTTTCGGCAGTTTACCGCTCCATGATGCGCGGGAGCACAGGACACAGTGACTTCGGATTTCGGGACCAGTTGCAGCGCGCAGCGGTATCAGTGATGAACAACATCGCCGAGGGATTCGAGCGGAAAACGCCGAAAGACTTCGCGCACTTTCTCGATCTGGCAAAAGGCTCGTGCGGCGAGGTACGGAGCATGCTCTACGTCGCCGAAGACTTGAAGTATCTTACAGCCGAACAAGCGACGCGATTGCGTGGCGAAGCCGAGAAGATTTCGCGCGGCATCGCCGCTTTTACTAACCATCTTCGCTCCTAAACTTTCCCACGTTCGCACGTGTAACATTCACACCCTTTGAGCGAAGCGATAATAACTGTTGAAAACCTGGGCAAACGCTACCGCCTAGGCACGGGTCGTTCGAGCGAGCGCTACACCGCGCTGCGCGACGTGATCGCCCGGCGCGCGGCAGCCCCGTTCCGCGCGCTCGGTGCGAAAGTAGGAAAGTCGAAAAGTGCAAACGCCCGCGGACCTTCTCACCTTCCAACCTTGGAACCTTCACACGCCGCGCCCGAAGAATTTTGGGCCCTGAAGGATGTGAGTTTCGAAGTGAAGCAGGGCGAAGTCTTGGGTATCATCGGACGCAACGGCGCGGGCAAATCAACGCTCCTGAAAATCCTCAGCCGCATCACCGAACCGACCGAAGGCAAAGTGCGGATCAAAAGCCGCGTCGCTTCGTTGCTGGAAGTAGGCACTGGCTTTCACTCTGAGCTAACCGGACGCGAAAACATTTTTCTAAATGGCGCGATCCTCGGAATGAGCCACGCGGAAATCAAAGCGAAGTTCGACGAGATCGTCGCCTTCGCCGAAACCGAAAAGTTTCTCGACACTCCGATCAAGCGCTACAGCAGCGGGATGAATGTGCGACTGGCTTTCGCTGTGGCCGCGCATCTCGAACCGGAAATACTTATCATAGACGAAGTTCTGGCCGTCGGCGATGCCGAGTTTCAAAAGAAGTGTCTGGGCAAGATGAAGGAAGTATCAGGCCGCGAAGGCCGCACTGTTCTTCTCGTGAGCCATCAGATTGCCACGATCCAAGCCCTTTGCTCCAGATGTGCGGTATTGGAAAACGGAAAAGTCAAGTATATTGGCGACACTGAGCGAGCCATTCGGAATTACACCCCCCTCTTCAGCAACCATTTTGATGGAGATCTGTCCCAGGTCAAATCAAGGAGCGGGGCTGGGAACGTCCGATTTACCCGTCTTGAAATTAAAGATACAGGCGGGCGTCTTCTTGAATATGGTGTGACGGCCGAGCCTATAGAGTTTCATCTTCGCGTGGCGAGTTCAGGCTTCAAAGAGAAGATTTCGGCTCGGATCGGGATTGGCTTCGCTAATAACTTGCAGTCTCCACTCTTCGTCTGCGGGACTGAAATGACCATGGGCCACCAAGCAATGGTTAGTCACGGCGACACCCTGATTTGCAGAATACCCCGCCTTCCCCTCGGAGCAGGACGCTATAATCTTACGCTGTTTATCGAAACGAATGGGATTATCCAGGACTTTATTGCCGACCACATCACCTTTGAAGTCGAAGACCGCGATTATTTCGGCCAGGGCAAGAATTGTCCCAGAGGTTGGGAAGGGAAAAGTGTGTTAGTGGATCACGCCTGGGAAATCTGTAATGAAACAACCCGAGTTAATATCCATGCTCAAAAGACTCAAACATGTTCTTCGGCGAATTAAATTGTATCGGGAATTCTCAGAATTTCGTCAGTGGCGGCGGGATTATCGCCACTTGAACCGGGAGCGGCTTCACTGGATCCTTCAATATCATGAAATACAGCAGGGCGGCAAAGTTTCCTATGAACGCAAGCTTCCCTTGAACTGCGATGGGCTTCCACATCCATGGATCACTTATGGGGCGCTCGATTATCTGTTACAGTTCGATTTTTCGACTTGCCAAATTTTCGAATACGGTTCCGGGAACAGTTCCCAATTCTGGGCTAAAAGATGCCGACAGTTGATTAGCGTCGAATCAGATGAGAAATGGGCAGCGTCTAATCGACAGGCTGCCTTGCCCAATCAACGGTTGGTTTACGCGAGGGACGAACATTCTTATGCCAGTTGCATCGCTAAATTTGATACGAAGTTCGAAGTGATTGTGATTGACGGAGACTTTCGTCCCGCCTGCGCAATAGCGGCACTTCCGTATCTGGCCGAGAACGGCATGATCTTGTTTGATAATTCTGATTGGTTTCCGAAGACTGTAGCCTTTTTGGCCTCCAAGGGCCTCACTCAAATTGATTTTGTCGGCCCGGGACCTATCAACAACTACCTCTGGGCTACTTCCCTCTTTCTAGGCCAGCATTTTAGAATCCCGCGAGCACAGCGCAATGGTCAAATTCTGATAACGGGCGGATTGGGCCATAAGTTGGATGATGAGGTAAATTTTGAAAATGAGCTACCGTGAGTCTTCTCCATGATTAAACGCCTTTACAGACGGGCTTACGCTCGTTTGCGGCCTCCTAATCCACACTGTTCTTGGATGCATACCTTTTCGCAAGAAGGGGAAGATGTTTTGCTCGATCGCGTATTCGAGAACAAGCCGACGGGGTTTTACGTGGATGTAGGCGCGCATCACCCGACCCGTTTTTCCAACACCTATAGCTCCTATCTTCGTGGCTGGAATGGGATCAACATTGACCCAAGACCAGGCATGGCCACCGAATTTGCGGACCTTCGTCCCAGAGATATCAACTTGGAATTTGGAATTGGAACCTCTGCCGGGATGCTTGATTATTACATGTTCAACGAACCCGCTTTGAACACTTTCGATCGGGCCGTTGCCGATCAGCGAAACGGCCTTAGATCCTACCGGCTCGTGGACACGAAGAAAGTTCCCGTCAGGCCTTTGGCAGAAGTGCTCAAGAGTTATTTGCCCCCGTCTCAGAAGATTGATTTCTTGACCGTTGACGTGGAAGGATTGGATCTGGAAGTTCTCAAATCCAATGACTGGTCGGCCTTTCAACCTCGACTAGTCCTGGCAGAAGACCCTAGCGCGATTTCGATGGAACTCGCAATAAACTGTCCGCTCACCCTGTATATGGCCGGTTTAGGCTACGAGTTTTTTGCCAAGACATTTTGCACGATGTTTTTCAGGCGACGCGACCCAAATGTCTGATTGGCCTTCAATCGAAGGGCATATCCTACGAATATTATTAAGAACTTTAATCGTTTATGCTCTCCGGAAACCTCCGACCGTAAAGTTTTGATCGATATGTATCAGTCACCCCTGTTCCGCGACCGGACCACCCTGGCGAGGAGAAAATCTGCGCTGTGACTTGTCGTGTCTTAGATCAAGTGGACTGGCCATTCGAGGTGAAAACGCTGTTTCGGAAGCAAGCTGTACAATATATTCGCTAAAACAGAATATTATGATTTACGCGTATAACTTGTATGTTGCTAAGACTGTTCACTGCTATTTATCGTCTTCAGAAGGGAAAGTCGTGCTGGTTGATCACAAGTGGGCCCGCGACGACGAGCCCGAGAGCAATTTGTGAACACGCCAATTGTACTCCTCATCTTTAATCGGCCTGATCTCGTGCGTGGCGTGTTGTCACGGATCCGTGATGCAGGTCCGAAGCGGCTTTTCATCATCGCGGACGGTCCGCGACCAGACTGCGAAGATGATGTACATCTGTGCGAAGCAGCCCGGACGCTCGTTGATGAAGGTGTCGACTGGCCGTGCGAAGTTGAGCGAAACTATTCGGTGGCGAATCTGGGGTGCAAGCGACGGGTGGCGAGCGGTTTGGACTGGGTATTTGCTCGGGTCGATACCGCTATAATCTTGGAAGATGATTGTTTCCCGTCACCCAGCTTCTTTCCGTTCTGCGAGGAACTTCTCACGCGGTTTCGCACAGATGAAAGAGTAATGCACATAAACGGTACTAACATGCAGTTTGGTGTCTCTCGAGCTCCGGGCAGCTACTACTTCTCGAAATACATGCACGTTTGGGGCTGGGCGACATGGCGCCGCGCGTGGGCGCATTACGACTCACATATGCTAGGGTGGCAAGCGTTACGAGAGTCAACGCTTCTGCGGAGCTTGTTCGACAGCGCAGAAGAAGCGTCGTACTGGACAGGTCATTTTGACCAAATAGCAGAAGGACTAATCGATACGTGGGATTATCAGTGGGTCTACAGTTGCTGGACGCAGCGAGGGCTTGCAATCACCCCGGACAAGAACTTGATTTCAAATGTCGGGTTTCGTGCGGACGCCACTCATACGAGGAGCCGCACCGTAGCGACCGAGCTTCAGGCCCACCCGATTTCCAAACCTCGCCATCCAGAGTTTGTCATTAGGGACCGTGTTGCCGACGAGTTCACCTTTGCACAAGCATTTGGTGGTGATGAACGACGGCGCCAGAGAAGTATGGCGCGCCGATTGCGCCGACGAGCGGACTGTATTGTCCAATCCGCGTTGCGACTGCCGAGACATATGCTCCAGCTCGCCGCACGGTGCGCAGGAAGCGCGAAAGCGTAAGATTGCCACGAATTGTGAGTGCACGCTGTCCGATATGCTGCGGATCAACATCACTTTTCGGGGTCGCGTCAGTTCGGCAGCAATACAATGCCGTCTTTCGCAAGTGTGATGGATGTGACTTTATGTTCGTGCCAGATGCGCCGTGGCTACCCGAGGCGTATCTTTCTCCAATTGACGTTGTAGACACCGGCTATGTCCAACGCAACATCCAAGCGAGTGCTGTGACCGCCGCGCTCATTGAAAGCGTCGCTGATCCAAAGGGTAAATTTATCGATTTTGGCGCTGGTTATGGGCTACTTGTGCGCTTGATGAGAGATCGTGGATACGATTTTTACTGGAAAGATAAACATGCGACAAACCTCTTCGCGCGAGGGTTCGAATGGTGTAATTCCACGCCTGCGGAACTGATCACCGCATTCGAAGTATTTGAGCATCTGCCGAATCCACGGGAGACGATACAAGAGCTCGCGAGTCTTTCAGACATGGTGCTATTCACCACTGAGGTATTGCCACAGCCGACTCCAAAGCTGGATGACTGGTGGTACTTTGGCCTGTCGCACGGGCAGCATGTGTCCTTCTACGGTTTACGCAGCCTCTACGAGTTGGCAGCTGCCGGTGGTTACCGCTGCATAACCGATGGTGTCAGCTGGCATCTATTCACCCGTCGTAAAATCAGAGGTTCGGTAATAATGCGCGCGAAACGACGTTCGGTCCAGCTGGTGACAAAACTGTTACACCCGCGCGAGGGTTTACAATGGCAGGACCATTTGCGCCTAGAACAACGCATTGCTGCTGGCGAATCGCCAAGTTAACCACAAACCCACACATGGCCACATGATACCAGTGACATGGCAGCTGATCCAGAATGTGGCGAACTGACGTTTTATCGTTACTCTATGTTCTCTTTTCTTAAGTCGCTTTACACTAAATTGCCGATCGTGCGCGAACTCCGAAGCCAGATTGGCTTTTTGCACCACATCAGTACCCAATGTGCTATCTGTCCCGAAAGGTGCGACTACTTGAAACTAGCTGTCTGATGCAGGCGTTTCAAACACTGATGGATAGCGATCCGCGTTATGGAGATCCTCGACGGCTGCTAGCGCACGGCGCCCAGTATTGGTCTCAAAACTACGAAGATGGGATGATCGAAGAAATATTTCATCGTGTCACGTCACACACAAAAACGTTTTTAGAAATCGGGGTTGGAGATGGCTCGGAAAACAACACTGCGGCGCTCTTAAGACAAGGGTGGCGCGGCTGGTGGATTGACGGCGATTCCTACTGCTGTGCAGCAATCCGATCTCGGCTCGCTGAGATGCCCAACTTGGCAAGCCGTTTGGTAATGCGAGAAGAGGTCGTGTCTCCCGACAACATTCGCGATCTCCTCCAAGAAATAGGTGTGCCCGAAGATTTCGATCTCTTGTCACTTGATATCGATCGAGACACATATCATATCTGGGAAGCTCTGATAGCCTTCCGTCCGAAAGTCGTCATTGTGGAATATAACGCTGCTATCCCTTCCGCCGTAAGTTGGATTAATCCCTGTCGACAGGATCGTATTTGGGATGGATCACAAGCTTTTGGCGCAAGTCTAAAAGCGTTCGAGCTACTTGGGAAACAGAGAGACTATAGCTTGGTCGGATGTGATATAATCGGAGTCAACGCATTTTTTGTTCGAAATGATCTTGTAGGTGACAAGTTCGCACCACCTTTCACTTCCGAAAACCATTATGAGCCGCCACGTTATGGACTCCGGTTTCGGTGGGCCCACCCTTCGGCCTTTTATGGTGAGACACATGACCCAAAGTTGCCTTGTTGAAAAAGATGCCAAGCGAATCGGAGTTTCCAACGGTTAAAGGTGTATGCCAAGACCTGAATGGCTGCAGTTTTGAAAGGCTTGGCTCCCTTCCGAGCTCGCTTCTGGAATATGAGCATTTTCATGCCTGAGGTTGCTTCATCGATATACTCGTATTTGGCAACGTGGCTCCCCCGGCTCCAGCGTTTTAACCGCTTCCCCGGGCTTCGCTCGATCTACTACCGATTGTTTGCCGCATATGAAGATGGGACTAAGCCGGTTCGCACGAGAGTCCACGGTTTTGAGGTACTTCTGAATCCGGGGAACAACTATCCGTTTATCCTCCATAGTCATCCGCTCTTCAATGCTCCTCTCGTTGAACTGGTGCACCAGGTCCATGTGCTTATCGGTCGTCCTATTACCGTCCTCGACGTGGGTGCTGCCACTGGTGACACGGTTGTTCTGCTAAAGGAAAGATGCCCGGGAGCAGTGCGGCAGTTTTTGTGTATTGAAGGAGACGTCGAGTTTTTCAACTTGCTCACCCATAACGTGGCACAGTTCAAGGATGTGCAAGCAGTGCGTGCTCTTCTCGCGCGTGAGCCTCAGCAAATCCGCAGCCTGGTTAAGCATCACCGCGGAACTGCGGCAGCTCTGGGTAGCGAACTAGTGGCGGCGGTCAGGCTTGATTCTCTTGCGCAGGTGAGCCAAGAAAAAGTTGACGTAGTAAAAATTGACGTGGACGGTTTTGATGGCGAAGTGCTGGCGGGAGCAGCGCAAATCTTCGAGACCAGAAGGCCAGCAGTTATCTTTGAATGGCATCCGGTCCTTATCAGGCGCACGGGAAACGATGTGTATCGACCCTTTTCGGCGCTGATGGGGTACGGTTATGATCGGTTTTTATGGTTCAACAATATCGGAACATTCAGCCATTTTTCTGGGCCACCAACGGTCGACATGATCGACAAGCATGCTAATTACCTTGTGCAGGTCAATCCTCGCGCAGACGAGCACTTTGACGTAATCGCGTTACCGGCAGGTTCTCAGCTCGATGAAGTAAAATTTGCATGCATGGATTTCGCGCGCGGCGCGTTTGTGAACAAACATCCTCGTCGTCGTAAACTTCCCGGCATTTGATGACGCTTCAACAGCTCTTGCTCTCAGAACTACAAGATTGCTCGATTTTCAGAGTAGCTATGCAGTCCGCTTCTCTCTGCTGGGGCATTCAGGCGCTGCCAAGAAGCGACCCTATCGGAGTTCGCCGTGGGGACGAACTCTATCCAAGTTGTTTTGCGCTAGCTGAGTTCTGTTTCTGTGCCACTTAAGTTCATGCGCATTCTCTACGACGGTATGATATACGCCAGCCAGCCGGCGGGTGGGATTAATCGCTACTTCGCCAACCTGATCGACCGACTGCCAGCCACTGTGGAGCCAACCCTGACTACAGCTTTTCTCCGAGGCGTCAACTTCCCGCGACGCCCGGGGTTGCAGCTCCGCTATTTTCAGCGGTTCAGGCCGAGCCGGATTTCCAACTCCCTGGAAAAATGGTACTTCCGTTGGGCCAGTCGGGGCTATGATATTATTCATCCGACTTATTATTCAATGCTTTCCCGCGAAATGCCTTTTCGGGCACTCGGCGCAAAAGTTGTTGTGACCGTTTGGGACATGATGCATGAGCTATTCGCGCCGGCGGTGGACCCTGACGGAACTGTGGCAGTCTGCAAAAGGAATGCTATCCGAGCAGCGGATGCGCTTCTTTGCATTTCGGAGCACACTCGACAGGATCTGTTGCGCTTTTATCCAGAGGTGCCGTCAGACAAAGTGTACGTCACGCGTCTTGCCACTGAATTCAGCTTCGACATGACTGTGGGCTTCGAACCGGTCCCGAGCGCGCCTTACTTGCTTTACGTCGGCCATCGCTTCCCTCCCTACAAAAACTTCTCCGGACTGCTCAATGCTTTCAAGCGCTTAGCTCCCACACATCGCGACCTTATTCTTTGCGTGGGTGGCGGGGGCCCCTTCAAAACTGAAGAAGAAGCGCTGATCGGGGAACTTCGGTTGTGCAAGCGTGTGCGGCATCTTGGTTATCTGCCGGATGCTCATCTAGCAAAAGTTTATAGGCGTGCGCAGGTTTTTGTTTACCCTTCCCTTTACGAGGGTTTCGGCATTCCTCCACTGGAGGCAATGTCCTGCGGCGCGCCGGTGGTCGTTGCGGATCGATCCAGCTTGCCGGAAGTAGTCGGCGACGCGGCGTTGCGCTTTGACCCAGATTTACCGGACCACTTGACTGAAATGCTGGAGGCGTTACTAAACTCATCAGCACAACAAGAAAATTTAAGAAGAAAGGGATTCGAACGCGCTGCTTTATTTTCTTGGGAACGGACGACCGAAGAAACAGTCCGAGTTTACGAGGCGCTGAGGATGTCCACGCGAACGGGAAC
>CATPCN010000090.1 GCA_955652855.1 uncultured Chthoniobacterales bacterium
TCCTTCAGGCCGTCGTAAATTTTCTTCAGCCCCAACTCGAGGCGGGTCTTTACCGTGCCTAAGGGTGTATTCGTTTTTGCGGCGATTTCGCGCTGACTCATTCCACAAAAAAATGCGAGATCGATGGCCTGCTGCTGAGCCGGCGGAAGCTGGTTAATGACGCGCCGGATCAAGACGCGCGTGTCTCCCGAATTGATTTCCTCTTCCGTCGAATTGTGCACCCACGCGTCGGGTTGCTGCTCGGTTTCGCTTTGCAAACGCTCTCCCGCGCGGACGTAAGCTTGCTTCTTGCGCAAGCCATCGATGGCGCGCCGCCGTGCCAAGGTCACCATCCAGCCGAGCGGTTTACCCTTTTGGGCGGAGAAATTTTTCGCCTGATTCCAAATCTCCATGAAAATTTCCTGGAGTAAGTCGTCGGCCTCGGTCTCGTTGTGAATCACACGCAGAATGAGCGCTTTCAGAATCCCGTTGTAACGATCATAAAGTTGCGACAGCGCATCAGCCTCACCCTCTTGAATCGATTGCATTAATTCGAGGTCGGTCGGCGCGCCGGGCTCCAGCTCAGGCGCAGTCGCGGGCATCCGACGCGCGGGCTCTTCGCTGAGCGCCGCGGACAAGTTGTGATTTCCGTCTGGTTCCATCGACATCAGGTGGCTTTGCCTTCTCGTGAGCCAGTCGGGTTTTAGTGCGAGCGACCCGATTCGTCCAACGGATTTAATAGCGCCATCTATTTACCGGGCATGAAGGGGTTCGAGGCGCTCGAATCTTTGTTGCTCTCATCGTCACCTTTTTTGCCCCACAAATGAAAGGTGTAAGTGAAAATAATGTAACCGAGCACATGGTGCGGACGGTCGTTCGTGACGTAGAGCGCGGGATTCACCTGTAGGTCGCGCGTGATGTTGCAGGTGAACCCAATAGTCGAAGAATTTCCTGAGCCGCTTTGGAAATCAACCTGAGCGCGCCAGGTTTTGTTGAAATCGTAGGCATAGCCGAGAATCGCTTCGTGCCGATAACCAACATGAATCGCGCCGACAATAACTTTGTGATGCTCGGTGTAATAGCCCGCCTCGATGAAAGGTTGGGGGAGCACTTCGCTGTGCGGCGACCAGTTCGCGAACCCCGCCGACAACAAGAAGGGCTTTTCCTGGAGTAACGCGAATTCGGTGGCGAAAATGAGTTCATTTGGTCTAAAACCTTTGAAGACGGCGATCTCGGCCCATTTTGTGAGGCCGAGCTCTGCTTGCAGCTCGTACGGGTTTGCGATCTGATCGCTTTGCGCTTGAAAACTGAGAGAGAAATCGCCTTCGGGCTGAAGGTCAGGCGTCACGATCTGACTCAGGCCTTTGGTCGTGGCGAGAAGTTGCGCCCACGGCAAGATCGACATAACAAGGGCCAGAGCGATTAATGGCGACAAGCGGCGCATATTGGAATGGACAATGGCATTGGCGCTATGGGCTGGAAAGATCGATTTCGGTTCGAGATTATCGAATCAGTCTTGACTCCGTGCGCCGTTGCAAAATAACCTCAGCGCCGACAGTCAACGCATCGAAGCGGGAATGCTTCGAACCAGCTCACGTGGATCGGGCGAAAACAAGGGGTGTTCTGCGCGAGCCATCACATTCAAACCCGATCAAACAAAAGGAAAAACGCAGATGAAAATAACAATCCTCGCAATTGCCGCCCTGGTATTGGCCGCCGCCCCGTTTGGGCGCGCTCAGGACGTCGAATCCAGCCCCACGTCCGCCGAAAAATCCGACGCCACAACTTCCGAAATAACGGCAACGGCAACTCCGGAAGAGTCGGCCACGCCCGCCGCTGCAAAATCCGCCGCGGCTGCCGCGGAGAAATCCACTTCCACCGAAGCCAAGAAAGCCACGGCTACCACTGCGACGAAGTCTGCTTCGCCCGCCGCTGCCGCCGCTCCGATGAAGAAAATGAGCGTGGATGCCGCTTTGAAGGACATGGAAAACAGATGGGAAGCTTCCTACATGAATCATGATGCGACCGCTGCCCAAGCCATGGTTGCCAACGATTTCGTGGGAGTTTATTGGGACGGAAAAGTAATGAGCCGGTCGGGTGTTCTTTCTCAGGTGAAGAAAGACAAAGACACCTACAAGTCAGCCAAGAACGAGAGCCTCTCCGTTCACACTTATGGGCCGAACATGGCTGTCGTCGTCGGCACGGCGCGCGAAAAGGGGACAGCGAAAGATGGTAAGGCGTTCGATCGCACGTTTCGCTTCACCGACACTTGGGTGGAGCGCAATGGTCAATGGCAGTGTGTCGCTTCGCAGATGATGAAGCTCAAGGGATAGACCAAGTTACTTTTCAGTTTTCTTGCGAAAGCGGCCACGGCATTGTCGTGGCCGCTTTTCTTTTGCGCGCCATGCGAGAAAAAAAATATGTCGATCTTACGCGAGATTTTTGACCGCGATCATTGCGCGGCGGGAATTGTGCAGCCAAGGTGAGGCGCATGCCGGCGAGTGCAAGTGAACCAGTGGGCGATCCGCTTTGGTACAAGGACGCGGTCATTTACGAACTGCACGTCAAGACGTTTCACGATAGCAACGGCGATGGCATCGGCGATTTCCGTGGGCTGATCGAGAAGCTCGATTATCTCCAGGAGCTCGGGATCACCGCAATCTGGATCCTGCCATTTTATCCATCGCCGTTACGCGATGATGGCTACGACATCGCCAATTATTACGATGTCAATCCAAACTACGGAACGCTCCAGGATTTCCAGGCGTTCCTGGCCGCGGCGCATGAACGCGGGTTGCGCGTGATCACCGAGCTGGTCATCAATCACACGTCCGATCAAAACCCTTGGTTTCAAGCTTCGCGTCGCGCCGCACCAGGATCGCCCGAGCGCGAAATGTATGTCTGGAGCGATACGCCGGAAAAATACCAGGACGCGCGCATCATTTTCAAAGATTTCGAAACGTCGAACTGGACTTGGGACCCGGTCGCGAAAGCATATTTCTGGCACCGTTTTTATTCGCATCAGCCGGATTTGAACTTCGACAATCCTGCGGTGCACGAAGCCGTCGAGAAGGTCTGCGATTTCTGGCTGAACATGGGCGTGGACGGTTTGCGGCTCGACGCCATTCCGTATCTCTACGAACGCGAGGGAACCATCTGCGAAAATCTTCCCGAGACGCACGAATACCTCCGGAAGTTGCGCGCGCATGTCGATCTAAAATTCCCGGGCCGCATGATGCTCGCGGAAGCCAACCAGTGGCCGGAAGACGCGGTCGCCTATTTTGGTAAGGGCGACGAGTCGCACATGAATTTTCATTTTCCGCTCATGCCACGAATGTTCATGGCATTGCAAATGGAAGATCGGTTTCCGATCATCGACATTCTCGATCAAACGCCGCCCATTCCCGATAATTGCCAGTGGGCCATGTTCCTGCGCAATCACGACGAGTTGACGCTCGAGATGGTGACCGATGAAGAGCGCGATTACATGTGGCGCGTTTATGCGAACGATCCGACCGCGCGCATCAATCTCGGCATTCGCCGCCGGCTCGCGCCCTTGCTCGCGAACAATCGCCGTAAGATCGAGTTGCTGAACACGCTCCTCTTTTCCATGCCAGGCACGCCGGTGCTCTATTACGGCGATGAGATCGGAATGGGCGATAATTTTTATCTCGGCGATCGCAACGGTTGCCGCACGCCGATGCAGTGGAGCCCGGACCGCAACGCCGGATTTTCCAAAGCGAATCCGCAGCAGCTTTATCTGCCGGTCACGATCGACCCCGAATATCACTACGAAGCGACCAACGTCGAAAATCAGCAGAAGAATTTTTCATCGCTCCTTTGGTGGATGCGTCGCGTGATCGCGATGCGGAAAAGTTTCAAAGCGTTTTCGCGCGGCTCGATTGAGTTTCTGCTTCCGGAAAATCCGAAGGTGCTCGCATTCCTCCGGCGTCACGAACACGAAACCATTCTCGTGGTCGTGAACCTCTCGCGTTTCGCGCAGCTGGCCGAGATCGATTTATCTCGATTTTCCGGCTGCAAACTCCAGGAAGTTTTCAGTCAGAATTATTTTCCGCGGATAAAAAAATCGCGCTATGTCATCACGCTCGGCCCGCACGCCTACTATTGGTTTGCGGTTCGTCCGCAACCGAGCGCCACCCGCGCAGCGCAGAAACGCGATCTCCCCACGATTGAAGCGCCGGCCAGGCTGGGAGCGTTGCTTACAGATGGCGAGCGCGCACACATCGAGCGCGAAATCTTGCCCGGCTACATGCAGCATTGCCGCTGGTTCGGCGCAAAGGCGCGCACGCTCCGTCAAATGCGCGTGATTGAACGCGCGCCAATTTCCTCTGAGCCCGACGCCGCGCAGATTTGGTTTGTCGAAGTGAGCTACCTCGATGGGCCCACCGAAACTTACGCGCTCCCCGTGCAGATCGCGACGGGTGACGCGGCGCGCTCTCTCACACAAACTGCGCCGAATGCAGTGATCGCGCGTTTCACGGGACCAGAAGAAGCAGTTCTGCACGACGCAATTTGGGACGCGAAGTTTCGCGCGCAATTGTTTCGGACAGTCGTGCAAGGCGAAAGCTCGAGAGGAGAGGCCGGTGAGTTGATCGGAACTTCGGGCAGCGCGTTTTCTCACGACGGTTCCGCTCCGGCGCTCTCTTCGCAAGTGCTCAGCGCTGAGCAAAGCAATTCCTCCATGCTTTTCGGCAACAAATTTTTTCTGAAGCTTTACCGGAAACTGGAAGACGGAGTGAACCCCGACGTGGAAGTGACGCGGTTCCTGACTGAGCGCGCAAACTTTGCAAACGCGCCTGCATTTTTCGGCGCGATCGAATATCGGCGCGCGAAAGCGGAACCGACGGTTGTGTGCGTGTTGCAAAGTGCCGTCGCAAACGAAGGCGATGCCTGGGACCTCACGCTTGACGCGGTTGGCCGATATTACGAGCGCATGCTTTCCCGCAAAGCCGATTTGCAAAATCAAACCACGCCGCCCGGCGCGTTGCTTGATGAATTAATTGGCGGCATTTATCCCGAGAAAGCCATGCTGCTCGGTCAGCGCACGGGCGAAATGCATCGCGCGCTCGCTTCCAGCGCCAACGATCGCGTCTTTGCGCCGGAGCCCTTCAACGCCATGGCGCAGCGCTCCGTTTATCAAAACATGCGCGCGTCATTGCGACGCGCCTTCGAGCTTCTGCAAAAGCGGCTTCCACATTTGCCGGAAACTTTTCGCGAAGAAGCGAAACAGGTTCTCGCTGCGGAAAAGCAGATTCTCGCGCAGGAAAAACTCTTGCTCGAGCGCCGCTCCGCCGCTATGAAAATTCGCATCCACGGCGATTACCATCTCGGCCAGGTGCTTCACACCGGGAAAGATTTTGTTGTTCTCGATTTTGAAGGCGAACCGGCGCGCGCACTCGCCGAGCGAAAACTGAAACGCTCCGCGCTGCGCGATGTGGCCGGCATGATGCGTTCGTTTCAATACGCCGCCTACAGCGCCCTCTGGCAGCCCTCCATGCGCGGCGAAGACATTCCATTTCTCGAGCACTGGGCCAATCTTTGGTATCGGCACATGAGCAGCGTGTTTCTGCAAAGTTATCTCGAAACGACGGCCGGCGCTTCGTTCATCGCCGGTGAAAACGATTTGCCGATCCTGCTCGAAGCCTATCTGCTCGACAAAGCTGTTTACGAAATCGGTTACGAATTAAATCATCGCCCCGACTGGGTCGTCATTCCGATTCGCGGCATCAAACACATCTTGGGCGCGATGTAAGATCGGCGAGAAAAAAAGCTCGCAGTTCATTCCACCCGCAGATAAAACCACCTCCCTGGAGA
>CATPCN010000091.1 GCA_955652855.1 uncultured Chthoniobacterales bacterium
GATTTGGACCGTACTAGGTTTTGCCAGTGTGCTCGGTGGTTATTTCGGACTCAAGGCCAGGGCCTGGGCGTTTTGGTTGTTATTTTTTTTGTTTCTCGTCCAGACTGCAGAGTTCTTATCGCCAGCGTTTTTCTTTTCATTTATTGGTCCGCTCTCCATTAAGCTTGGTTGGGGCTGGAACACTCCGCCGCGCCAATTCAACATAAACTTATTGGCGATAATTGCCGGCGTTGTCGCCGTCACGTGCGCGATGCGTATATCGCAGTCGGCACGCACGTCGGACGTGCCCTGACCCCCATTTTCGAAATCGCTTGTGAAGGACGGATGGGCTAGTCCCTTTGCATTTCTTGGGTCGACGAATCAGCAGGTCTGTCGGCATGACCGCGACCAGTCATCTCTACGATTTACTAAACAGAGCGAACGGTAGAGCGCGTAGATCTCGCGCACCCGCTGCGCTTGCGGCTCATCGACGATCAGGCCGCGCTCGGCGGCCAGGTCGTAAGCTTCCCCGTTTAGTTGACAGTTCTAAACTGGAGTTTCCGCCACGAGCAAGCGCTCGCGGTAACGTGCTGGCGGCAGGCTTCCCAGCGCGTCGTGCGGTCTGATTTCGTTGTACTGCTCGAGCCATCCGGTGGTGATCTCCCGCACTTCGTCGAGTCAATCACGCTCGCCACCTTTCGACCATCGCTGTGCGCACGTATAAAGACACAATTAATGCAGTACCTCGCCGATGTGTTCGCGTTGCATGAGCTCGCCTTCGAACTCCTGCAGCTCGGAACCTAGCGCATCACGGGCCGAGATCATGCCGAGTGGTTTGCCGTGCTCGATGACCGGCCCGTGACGGAATCCGCCTTCGTCCATCATCAGTAGGGCGTTCCCGACGACCCCGAAGTGACGTTCCTCCTCTGGAAGAAGAATTGCGGTCGCAACTGGAGCCGTGTCTGAAAGGTGAATTGAACGGGCAATTACTGAATTCCCAGTAATTTGCCTGTTCAGGGTTGTTGCTGTGACGATACGCCCGCTGATAAGCGTCCAACGACGGGCATTCTGGGTCTCGTTGCCTTTTTGGCGGCGGCCGAGGATCCGAAATTGCCTGTATTCTTCCCTGCTTTTGGGAACATTGATCCGGAGACGGGTTCGCACCAGACTCGGCCCACCGCCACGAGTCTGCATTCATAGCCCCGGTCTGACTTTTGGACTGCAAGCCGCGCGTCACGCGGGGGTTCCGAGGGACGGTGTTTCTCTGTTCGCAAATCCCCGGCCAATTCCCCGCTGGGCGTAGGCCTCTGGGCTGGCTTTCTCTGTCGGTGGGTTTGGTGGTACCGGTTTTCAGGTGGCTTGGTGAATCTCGCGATGAGATCGGAGTTCAATCCGCCCCTCTTTGGAGTGCGTTGCCCGGCCGATCGCGCGTCTCAGCCAGCGAGTCTTGCCACTTGCGTATCGAATCCGAGGCGGGCGCGCTGGTCGCTCCAGCCGATCGGTAGAGGTACGTTACGGATCAGCTTGCGCGCCGTGAGGGCGGGGGGCTGTTGGCCTTGAGCGATCGCGGACGCGATGTCCGGCGCCAAGAAAGCCACGTTGATGACGCGCGCAACGTAGGAGGAGGAAACCTGCTCGCGCTTGGCGATCGACAAGATGCCGATGTGGTCGCCTGCGATCAGCTGCGCGAACCAATCGTTCGCCTTGGTGAGGAGCGCAATCAGCCTTGGGTCCGGCTGGCGGAGATCTTGCGCGCCGGGTGCGTTGGCGATTAATCGTAACCCCAGGCCGCAACGCTTCAGTCTTATCGGAAGCGCAATCACCGTAGTCGGCGATGACGAATTTTCGTGCCGGCTCGCGTCGTCGTCGACCCTTGCAACGGTCTGGCCGACAAAGCCGATTGCGTCCAGCCGGACCACGATTTGAAGCTGGGCAGCCGACACGGTGATGCGCCCCACTAATCGTTGCAGGAGCCCAATCCGCGATCCAAAGGATGGTTCGCGATCACCAGATTCAACGCCAGCAAGCAGCGTTGCAGCGGTCCCTGGAGGGCTAGGGTAGCGTTGTTGCAGCTGTTGCGCGATCAGCTGTGCTTTATCCAATAGTTGGGTGATATCCCGGGCATCCTCTGATTCGAAGAGCGCGATCAATCGCGCCCGGTCGGGGTGATAAGACCGGCCTTGCGCAGGGACTAGTGGACGGAGACACCTGGATTAACCATCCACGTGCCGGGCACTACGAGATCATAGAAAGCTCCATACTCACGTCGCCGGATCGGGTTCTTACGCTGCTTTGGTGGAAAAATGAACAAATGATTCAGGACCTCGTCCGGGACTGAAGGCCCGCGCCTCAACGCATTCGGGGAATGTTTTGAATGTCCGCCACGTGTCGTTTTTGCGATGCGACCGATGTAGACGCCGAGGTCGTTCATAGTGTCCACTCGCAACCGTTAGAGCGTTTGGTTGCGAGTCGAGCGAGCCCCAAGCGGCACAGGCAGCCGTCTGGCGCCAACACGAGGGTCGGCGCACGCCGCGGGCCGGGTTCCGAGGTGCGCCATGACCGAGTCGACCCGGGCGGGCGCGGGGCCTACGACGGTCCGATGTGTCGACTGCCTCGAGAGCACGGCCTCGCCATGACGAACATCCTGGTCGGCGTCGACGGCATGCGACCTCGGAAGCGATCTTCTACAACTGTAAGGGCATCTGTGGCCCGCGTTGTATGACGAGAGGTCTTTTGCGGCCGCAGCCAGACGCGCTTCAAAGGCCGTCCCTTCGAAATACACGGCATTTACAGTAACTGCCTCGCCTTCCACCGGGATCTGGACGCGCCGGAAGTCAGTTGCGCCCGCAATTCGCCTTCGCCTGATCGATACGCTTGCGGTTAAGCAGCCGCTGAAGTAGGTGATCCCTAAACCGAGCCCATTCGGAGCAAAGTCCAGGCAATACGCGCAAGATTGTTGGCCACGACGCATATTGAGACATTGATATGCACTCGCCGCACGAGCCGATCAACCCCGGCGTGTGAGGTGACTTTGGCAATGCGCACGACCACGCAAGCCGGCATGACTAAGCCGTGATCTTGCGGGCAATCGTTCTTGCGCGAATCCAAGCACCGATTCGGTCTAGCGCGACGGCTGTCAGGTACGGCTCACTATGGCGCAAACGGAATGAGCTTCGAGCCCGCCGACTAGCCGACCGCTCCCACGGCACATGAAACAACGCATGTTCGCCCTCGGGGACCACTTCGACACCGCACTCAACCAAGATGCTCTGAAGCACTGACAATCGTCCAAAAAATGCAAGTGTCGCGGTATTCACAAGAATTGCCAACATTGCGAGCGCCACGTATATCGCACCAAGGACAATCGCAATTGCGCCAACAGGTATCGTTGCCCTGTAAAGGATTTCGATCGCGCGAGAAAAGATGCCGGCTTTGGGGTTGTCAACGATGCCCTAGCCCGTACTGAATGGATTCCACAGCTGGATATTGTCAGCGAAGTCCGGACCTGAATCGGAGGTGAATTCGGCATGAAGGGCACCGAACAGGACGAACGGCATCACGGCAGCGATGAAGATCGCGGCAATAGTGATCTTTCCCGAAAGCCGCCCCTGCAGTCTAGAGACAAGATTCACAATCGTGGACATAAGCCACGCGGCAAACTCGCTCAGACGGGAGCTGATCGTCGCGAAGAATTGCAGGGCGACAAGGAGCAAGGTGACTTCATCACCGGTCATCCGCACAAAAAGGCACGGCACTGGCGGTGCGTGGCTTGTATCAGCTCGTGCGGCAAAACCTAAGGCTGGTTCGATGCGCTGCCATAGCGTCTGGCGGTTTCGATATCCAATAAGGCCCAGCGCCGCGAACAGCGCAAAGAGCACGGCGGAGAGCGCGACAAGCGATGGCAAGCCTTCGAACTCAGACGGAACGACAAAATGGAAATAGTACCCTGCTAAGTGGGCAATCAAGGCCATCGCGAAAATTAGCACGGACCACAATCCACCTAGTAGAAGGGCTTCATAGCCGGGCCTCACTGCCAAACTGAAAAACGGCGTGGCGAGGAATACGACGCCCGCGACGCAGTCAATAAGGTCCGAGTGGCGTGACAATGCATAGATTACGACACTTCCACCGTGGCTGTGCGCGACTACGGTAACCTTTCGACCTTGCGCCGCAAGGGTTCGCACTGTTTCCGTTAGACGCTCTGATGCCTTGAACCGGGCCGCGAATGTATTGTTGCCTGACCAACGAAATGGATGGATGATCGTGTCGGGACCAAGTCGAGCCTTGAGTTCGAGCGCGAGCGCGGATTCCGCCGAGATCCAATGTGCTTTGGACGCCCACGTCCCATGAATGAGAATGACGTCATGTGGATGCGCTGGCATGCGAAACGACCTCGCAATTGTCTGGGGAGGGGCGGGGATCTTGATCCGGCGGTTCTGAGAATCGGTTGCTGACTCACGAAGCTTTCGCAACGATCCGTTCGCTGTGCTGGCATCACTATACATATGACGCAAGCGCTTTCCACAGATACCGACATGGATACTACCTAATGGACGCCAGTCCGCTACGCTCAACTTCCTCGGATTACGTTATTCCGTCACGCTATTCGCACCGCGTACTTGCATTCACTTTTGTGCGCACTTGCGAATTGGCCGATTTGGCATGTGGGTGAAAGGGCCGTGGAACGAGCGAAGCCAGCGATCCATTGCCTTCCGCACCGTTCCCCACGTGTCCGACTTCGTCCCTTGACACGTTTGCAGGGAACGCTCGATCACTGGTCATGTGCCGGTTGGCGACATCGCTTGACACTTGCAAGCCGCAAACCGGCAAAAGTGCGCACAAGCTGATATCTCGTTTGATAACCGCCGCAATCGTCTAATTAGGATCGTGCAATGGGTATGGGAGAAGGAACTAGTAACCGTTGGTGGGAGAACTATCTTGTTCGTTATCTTATGCCATCAATCGCTGGAGTCGTCATCGTCAGCTGGCTCAGCGATATCGCCGGTCCGTACTTTCGCACGCTACTGTTCCTGCCAGCGCCTCCCAATAGTTTGGACGCCTCTGCGCTCACGCTCCTTTTCTTATACGGGAACTTATTCTGCTATATCGCTTCGTATCCTGTCCTTTGTTTTCACGCGTCGAGAGTTCTCGATCACGGCCTTCCAAGACTACGATGGGTGCGATGGCTTGATGCGTATTTGGCGACCCTATTAGTTGGCGTAGCTGCCCTTGTCACCGCGACGGGTGCGTGGAATCATCGCGTCGAGATCGCATTCATCTTAGTATTCGTTTTTTCCGCGTTTCAATGCCTCCGTCTTGCGTTAGCTTTGGGGACGAGGCTTAAGGTGAGGGGGTTGGACAACCCCGTGAGCCCCATGTTTGGATTTGCCTACGCCTTAGCCCGTCGGCGTGGCGTTATCGAGGAAGTTCGTACGGAGAAATCGACACAGGCAGCATCCGATGGGGTGGCGGTGCTCAACAATCCGGAAAGCGATGAGCAGATCGACACGCAGCAAGTTATCAAATGGCGGCGAGAGCTTAGGATCTGTGAATAAATAAACGAGACACTGGGACTTTACGGTTTTATCGTGTAGTTCCATTCTCCGTGGAACTCATGCCGCTCGAGCTTCAGACTTTTCATCTCTTTCGCCGAGACCTTGATGCCCCGCGCATAGGTGTTGCGGTCGAGTCGTGCCTTGACGATCAGCCCGGTGCGGGTTTTGGTCGCGGCAATCAAGCTCACTACCGTGCGGTAGTCGGTGAGGGGTCGGCCACGCCAGTTCAGGGTGATGTAGGAGAAGAGCCGATGCTCGATCTTGTTCCACTTGCTCGTGCCGGGCGGGAAGTGGCAAACCGTGATCGCAAGTTGCTCCTGGGTGGCAAGACGCTGCAGTTCCCACTTCCACAGGTGCAGTCGATAGCCGTTGCTCCCGCCACTGTCGGCACAGATCAGC
>CATPCN010000092.1 GCA_955652855.1 uncultured Chthoniobacterales bacterium
CAAAAAATACTTGATGATAGGAATAGAGGTAAGGATACGTTCAATCGAGCACGACAGCAAGAAAAGCGCAGGCGTGTTTGACTAAGTAGGGGGGCCGAACATATGACGCGGAGAATCAAGTTCATCACAAGCATTGTGGGACTGGCTTCGTCCGCAGCTTTGATTTTTGGGTTTGCCACGGGACCCGATCCGCGAGAGACCGGCGCGCCAGGCGACGATCCACTGTCCTGCGCAACGTCCGGCTGCCATTCCGACAGCGCGCTCAACGCCGGTGGCGGAAACGTGGTGGTGAATTTTCCGAACGGGCCCACCTACACACCCGGCGTTCAACAAACTTTGACGATCATCATCACGGACTCGGCCGCCAAAGCCTGGGGATTTCAGATGACCGCCCGGCTCGACAGCAATCTTTCCAATGGGCAAGCCGGCGATTTTACTGCTGGCGCGGGGCAATTTGTTCTCTGCGAAAATTCCAGCTTCAAAGGCAGCAAAGGTTGCCCGGCCAACGCGCCGGTACAATTCGTCGAACACAGCAATCCTTTCACGACCAACACGATCACCATAACCTGGACGCCTCCGGCTACGGACATGGGCGGCATTCACATTTACGTCGCCGCGATCGCCGCGAATAAGGATGGCAACGACACCGGCGATCATACCTATACAGCAAATTATGCATTGACCCCCCAAAGCGCAGGTCCTCCGAAGCCTTGCCTGGCTAACTGCACTTTCGCGTATGTAGCCAATAATGGCGCGAACTCAGTGTCAGTCATCAATACGTCTACTAGGTCAGTGGTGGCTACCATCCCGGTCGGTTCGTCTCCTACTAAGTTGGCGATAAGCCCCAGCCGTAAACACGTCTTGGTAACTAATCAATCAGGTGGCTCAGTGTCGATCATCTCCACGGCATCCAACACAGTCATAACGACCGTGGCGGTAGGGAGTGCTCCAGTTGGAGTCGCCATTACCCCGGATAGCAAGCTCGCGTATGTGACACTGGCCGGCGAGGATGCGGTTGTGGTCGTCGATCTGAATACTTTTCTGGTCACAGGAAGGGTGGCCGTTGGGCCTGCGCCGGTCCGGGTCAATATCACGCCCAATGGAGCGTTCGCCTATGTGTCTAATCAGAATTCCAATTTCATATCCTTCATCGATACAGCTACCAAGACGGTGGCAGGTACTTTGGTCGTCGGGGCCGGTCCTTATGGAACACAGTTTACGCCCGATGGGACTCGCGCTTACGCCGCTGTTGTGGGAGCAAACTTGGTCGCCGTAATCGACACCGGAACCCGTAAGGTTTTGACTTCGGTAGCAGTGGGCTCTGGTCCAACTGATGTAGCTATCACTCCGGATGGTAGCTTTGTTTACGTCAATAACCAGCAATCCAATAATGTGTCGGTAATCGACACGGCGACCAATACGGTCGTGAAGACGATTGCCGTCGGTCTATCTCCGGCCGACGTCGCCATGTCGCCCAATCAACGACTTGTTTACGTCTCGAACAATGCCGCCGGCACGGAATCAATTGTCGATACGACTACCAATGCAGTGATAGGGTCGGTTCCCGTCGGCATGCATCCAGTCGGAGTGATTCTTGCCGATATCCCATTGATGTCTGTGAGCCGCACATCGCTGAACTTCGGTGTCATAGGTTCCTTGGTAACGAGTCCCCAAACGGTCGCCCTCACATTTACAGGTATTGCTGGAGCAAGCTGGACTGCCAGTGCTAATCAACCGAACATCACGGTCGGCCCACCTTCCGGAAGCGGCAACGGAACTTTTCAAGTTACCGCCGCGGCGGGCGTCAGCGGTGTAGTCACAGTGACCGCACCTGGGGCTGTGAACTCCCCTCTCCAGATTCAAATCAGCGTGACTAATACAAGTCCCGCAAACCCCATTGGGAGCTTCGATACGCCAACAAATGGCGGCAGCGGAATCGTTGGAGCAATTCCTGTCACGGGCTGGGCGCTGGATAACCTCGAAGTCGTCGGTGTGGATATCTGGCGCGAACCAATTACAGGTGAACCTAGTGGAAACTTGATCTTCATCGGCACTGCTGTGTTCGTCGCCGATGCCAGGCCGGATGTGCAAGGTATGTTTCCCACCTACCCTTATCAATACCGGGCCGGCTGGGGCTACCAGATGCTAACCAATTTCCTGCCGAATGCCAGCGGTTCTAGCGCTCCGGGCACCGGCACCTACAAGATCCACGCGATTGCC
Organism: uncultured Chthoniobacterales bacterium; assembly: GCA_955652855.1. The sequence goes on from CATPCN010000092.1 coordinate 2,221, forward strand.
CATAACAAATCCGGAAGCCATCTCGATCTTGGAACTAAGACCATCTCAGTCGACAATGCGCATTCCGCCAAACCCTTCGGCACTCTCGATACTCCAAGCCAGGGCGGAACGATCTCCGGCACAGATTCAGTGAATTTCGGCTGGGCGCTGACACCCCAACCGTTCTATATTCCTCTGGATGGGTCCACTATGACCGTGGTGATTGATGGGATGGTAGTCGGGCATCCGACGTACAATCAGTTCCGTTCCGATATAGCCACGCTCTTTCCCGGTTACGGCAATAGCATGGGAGCCGTGGGTTTTTTTCACATCAACACGGCCACACTCACGAACGGCGTGCACACGATTTCCTGGAACGCGTTCGACAACGGATCTCGGGGAGAAGGCCTTGGCAGCCGCTACTTCAATGTATTGAATCTGGGCAACGGCGGTGGAGCAGCCGTTCCAGAAAACGTGATCTCTGAATCTGTCGCCGACGAGGGTGTGCGGGTGAGACACGGACTGGATATCGACCGTAAACCCCAACCAGTGGCTCCGGATGCCGATGGCGTCTATTCGGTCACCATGGAAGAAGTGGGCCACATAGAAATACATCTCGCGGCAACCACCGGCAACATACTGGTGCTGGGTGAGTCGCGGGCGTTGCCAATCGGTTCTAGCCTGAAGGGTGGAGTTTTCTACTGGCAGCCCGGACCAGGTTTCCTGGGCGAGTACAGCATGGAGTTTCAACGCTCGGACGGAACCAGGATTGCGGTGCGAGTGAATATCGTGCCGAAGCGCTCTTCCGTCCAATAACTACGGTCTCACTCACGAAGACTCCACGCCAAACACTGTGTTACTATTGATTAACTAATTAATTAATCACTATGATCCGCAAGATCTCCGCCCTAACCGCCCGGACGCAACTCGGCCAGATCATGAATCGCGCCGTCGAGAACAACGACCGCTTTCTTGTGGAGAGGAACGGCGAACCCGCCGTTTTGATTCTCAGCGTGTCGGACTACGTCAAGACTTTCGCTCCCCCGCCG